>CALAGJ010000060.1 GCA_937892395.1 uncultured Parafilimonas sp. | reverse complement strand
TTGTAGTAAAATTTGGTTCAAATATTTTATGCTGCATCGCTTCGGGAATGCCTGTTCCTTTATCTTGAATGGATATTATTACTGTTGGATTTGTCACTTTTATTTCCACATATACAGGTATCGGTTCAAGTTGTTCATCCGATGCTTCTATTGCATTCTTGATCAGGTTCGTAAACAATCTATTGATTTGGGTTTTATCCGCATGAATATAAACAGGTCGTTCTGGTTTTTTGTAGACTATTTGTAACCTACTATCAGTTTTATACAGCAGTATAAGCGAATCTGTAAGTTCGAGTAAATTAAATCGCTCTGGTCTTATATTTCCCAAATTGGCAAACTGAGAAAAGTCTCCTGCTATTTTTGAAAGTTGATCTATTTGTTCTACTAATGTAGCAGCCACTCTTTGGGATAATTCTTTCGTATTGGGTGCATCAGTATCAATAGCTTTTTGGAGGTACTGAATGCTGAGTTTCATTGGTGTAAGTGGGTTTTTGATTTCGTGTGCCACTTGTCTGGCCATTTCTCTCCAGGCACCTTCTCTTTCGCTTCTGGCAAGTGCTGTGGCACTGGCTTCCAGCTTGCTTACCATCTTATTGTATTCATTTACCAATACACCTATTTCATCATTTTTTTGCCATGCAATGGCTTCATTTGTTTTGCCCAAACTTATCTCTTTCATCTTGTTCCCAATCAATTCAAAAGAGGCAGTAATTCTATTGGTGAGCAACAATGCTATGGCTCCCGCCAAAATGAAAATAATAGCATTGAGTGTGATAAGTGTTACTAAGAAGTTTGATATTTCAAGCTTGAGTTCATTCTGCGAGTTTAGGGATGGAATATTGATATATGCCACAGGGTCGCCGGCATCATTTCTTACTGGAAGGTATATACTTTGAAACGTAAAGTTACCTACCTTTTCTTCCTGATTTACTTGAATATTTTTTGCATACCTCAGTTTGTAGAAAGCTGCCGGTTGTATATACCTGCTAATGATTTGGCGATTGAATAATAGGGGCTGAGATGTGGCCAATAAAATACCGGATAAAGAATATAAATTGATACTCGTTTGCTGTCTTTCTGCCAGCTCTATCAGCATTCTGTCTAAAGGGTTGTCAATACTGATAAAGTCAGGTTTGAGCATAGCATTGTCAATAACCTGTGTATTCAGCAATGCCTGCACTTCATTCACTACTATTTCTCCGGTGGCTGTAAGTTCTTTTTTGCTGTTTTTATTAAAGCGCAATATAAAAAATGATATAGTGGCTGCGCCAATGATGATAAAGGAGAGTATGCTGATACCTGCAATTGTGGCCTGCACCTGATTGCGTATATTAAAAGTAAATACAGCAGAAAGATTGTTTCTGGTAATGCCATGCAGCAATAATAGATTGATGGCATGTATAAAAAATGCAGTTAGAATGAATACGATAAACAGATATGCAAAAAGTGTTATGAATCTGATAAGGGTATTTTCTTTCCTTACAATGATGATCGTTTTATTATTGCCCGGGCTATACCATAATTCACTATACTCATTATTTTTATTATAGTTATACATCATGGGCTTGTTGGTTGTTTTTTCAAGCACATCAGTAAAATTATAATTGTTGAAATGACCGGCTATATGGCCATTGTTATAGATTACATAAGCATAGTCTTCAGTAAGATCACTTGTGGCATTGTTTGTTTGTTTAAAGAGCTCAGGCTGTAGTGCATCATTTTGATATGCCCTCGGACTCATCAGCACAAATAAGCTACCTTTAAAAACAGAGTCTTGTGTGTATATGCGATCCTCATAAATATATCCAAAACGATCAGCTGCATTTTCATAATAATACAAATGATCAATTCCGGCAGGCTTTCCAGTATTGACGATTACAGTTCTTATGGCATCATATTCTATATTTTCTTCATTGAATAATGGTTTATTTTCTTGATTGAATGTATAGATATGCGTATCATATTTATTGAGATAACCTGAAAAATTTTCACTGACCAAACTATCTTTTAATGCCTGATTTTCTGCTCCATTAAAAAATCGGTCAAACTGCTGACGCATACGCTCACCAGAGAAATTTGATATGGTCATATTCAGTAGAGATAGGGCAGCAGGATCTGTTTGTTCATCTAATTTTTCTGCAATTCGTTTTCTTGTTTCAAATTCTTCTTTGAAATTTTCGTAAGACATTACAGCTGTAACAGAACCCATTAAAAACAAAGCCCAAAGAATAAATGATGGGGATTGGATTAACTGTTTTGTAATTGGATTACTGCCATATTCCATCAGTAAAAAATATACAATCAACCAGGCAGCAATGCTGAGTGAAAGTATATTGTCGTTTAAACTCAATATGCCTAATGTAATAAAGAGTAGGCTACAACCTGCCAGTACAATGGCTCTCCAAAATATTCCTATTCCCGTGTTTCTATTACTAAATAATATAAAAAAACCTGTGATGTAAAACCAAGAATACACCGCAAGACTAATGATGATAAAACCTATAAAAGTATAGCTGCTAAGGGCAAAAAAGTTTGACGTATCCAATACGATGGTGCTATCTATAATGAGGCTTACTATAATTTTTACCAAATAAAAACTCACCAATGGCAATAAGGCAAGCAATAGCCATGCAATGGGTTTAGACAGAATGGGCGGAAATGTTTTTTCATTTCTATTACTCGCTAATAGTTGTTTTCTTACAAATACTACAAGCCAAAATACAAGGATAACATTAATCAACAAATCGCCCAGCGAACTATTCAAATTGCTGGATGCATATACTGCGGGATCAAACAGTCCGATACTTGTTTTTTTAAATGGAAAATTTGTTGTGTATGATATTATTCTAAAGAGAAATAAGAAAGCAGATAGGAATCCTAATCCTTGCCACAAGCCATGAGCAGTGGCCAATGCTGATGCAATTCTTTCTATAAATAAAAAAAATAAAAGCACTGCCAAAAACCTAAAGAAAATAGATACCGCTCCGGTGCTTTCCGCATTAATATTATTTTTTCTGTCAAGATAAAAGAGTCGAGTACCATTTTTTGATTTTACAGTAGCATCTCCTTTTTGATATTGAATCTGATAGTTGTTATCTAAGTTGCTCTCCACAGCAAATCTGCTTTCCAAATATTCATTGGTTAGAAAATATTCCCATTTTACGGGTATTGCAGCATATATAAACCATTGAAGATCCTCATGTCGAAATGATTTTTTTATACATTCAAAATGCCCATTGAGGGTATTGCTCATCCAGGTGCCATCAGGCTTTTGTAATTCTTTGGTATCTGGCTGAAGAATATTATTATTCCAAAATACTAAAACCGGATTTCCGATATCATTGACCTGATAGGCAAATAAACCCATTCCATCATTAAACAAATTTTGTTTGTATATAGATGGTTCATCAGATACCAAAGCATGCAGTAGTGCAGTATCTGATGCTATTTGTTCAAACACATCTTCCTGTGTATGCAAGTATTTTTCAATAGTATTTGCCGCCTTATCAGGCGATGAACTTTCCGAAAAATAATTACTAAAAATAAATGACAATGTATAGAGCCATGCGGCTGTAAGAAACAACCACGTGTATCGTGTAGCAGCTTTTTTAATTGTTCTAATCAAAACTACAGTTTCATTTTTTTAACCTCATTCCACAAAGCATCCATTTCCTCAAGGCTCATTCCATATAGGGTTTTGCCATTATCTTTTGCCAAAAGCTCCATCGCTTTAAAACGATTCACGAATTTTTTATTTGTCTTTTCCAAAGCCGTTTCTGCATCAGTATGTATAAAGCGGGCATAGTTGGCAAGACTAAAAAACACATCGCCCAATTCTTCTTCCATAGCCAGCTTGTCATCCTGCTGCACGGCTTCCTGAAGTTCGGCTAACTCTTCCTGTACTTTTTTCCATACATCCGCTTTGTGTTCCCATTCAAAGCCAACTTGTTTACACTTTTCTTGTATCCTCGTCGCTTTTACCAATGCAGGAAGGCTTACTGGTACACCACTCAATACTGATCTATTTGAATTTTTTATTTTAATCTGTTCCCAATTTCTTTTTACATCCTCTTCATTGTGTACAGTTACGTTTCCATAAATATGTGGATGGCGTTCTATTAATTTATCACAAAGCGCATGTATGATTTCATCCATCGTAAAAGCATTTTGCTCTCTACCTATTCGAGCATAAAACACAATGTGTAAAAGCAAGTCTCCTAATTCTTCTTTGATACCTTGCCAGTTTTCATCTGTTACAGCATCTGCCAGTTCATACATTTCTTCAATAGTTAAAGTACGCAGACTGTGTATCGTTTGCTTTTTATCCCATGGGCATTGCTCCCTTAGTTCATCCATAACTTGTAGTAATCGATCAAATGATTGGCTCATAAGCAAATTTATGCATGTAATGTGAAGGCTGAATTAATAAAAAACAGCAGCGTAAGCATGGACAATAAAACGGTAGTGAGCATAAGCACAATACTAAACTTTAAAATGGTTTTTTTTCTGCTTTGTTCATAAAAATTACGCATGGATTTATAGATGTGATACAAAATACAAACTGACAATAATTTACTGATCATACTAAATAGTGACCAATCCGTTACATCTGCCAGCTTGCTAAATCCATAAATCAAAAGCAACATTAAAAATATCATTACATATAGATGAATTGTAAACACGCCATGATATACATATTGATGATGCTTATGTTTTTTCCTTAAATACATCAGTTGAAAAATGAATGCAACAATGGGTAAACTGATGAATAGCATTTTGGGTAATGCATGCAAAAAACCTTCAATAATATTTTTTGAAAATGCTTTTGGATCTTTTCTGTAAGCCCCATTTAATTCAATCTGTTTTTCATTGAACCATGTTCTGAATATGCCATCTCTTTTATCTTTTGGTAGTGCGGCTTGTACGCTGGTGTAAGCCTCTACTGTCTGCGGTAAATCTGCATCACCCATAAAATTAAAATGCAGATCATTTGAAGAGTCTGGTCTGTTAGTTTTTTGAGCTTTGTCAGAAATATCTGTGCTATCTGTATTCCAATCGGCCCAATTTATACCATCAATAAGTGAATCAATGGTTGCTAAATCTGTTGTACTATCCTTTGATAAAAGCTCCGATGCAGCAGCAAACTGCACAATGGTTTGCTCCAACACTTTTCTTTTTGAAGAATCTTTTATGGATTCCCTTCTATCAGATAAAACAGTTTGGATGGAATCAATTTTTTCTGATAGTTGTTGCTTTTCCGTAGTGGTTTCAGCAAAGGCTTCTGTATCCTCTTCACTCACAATAAAAGTAAAAAAGAAAATAAAGAAAACTGCAGATGTGAAAATGTATAATCTTATAGGGTGTAAATAGCTTGCCCTTCTACCCCTTATATATTCTTTTGTTACATAAGCCGGCTTAAAAAGCAAAAATCGGATGGTGCGAAAAAATTTTCCATCATAATGAAAAATATCAGCTATAAAATGCACGCATAGTTGCCAAAAACTTTCATCTGGCTCTATGTTTTCCTGACCACATACCTGACAAAATCGGCCCACAATTTCTGCATTGCAATTCAAACAGTTTTTTTCTTTTCTAAGCTTATGCGCAGACACTTTTGTGAATTTTTTTGAATAATAGCTGCAATATTAATGGCATTATTACATTGCGCCTCAAATAGGTACTTCTCTATGCATCCAAAGTCAAGAATATTGTGTTTTATATGCTTTTTCATTGCAGTACAGCTTCAAGCTCAATACTATTATAATGATATTATTTTGCAACAGTATAATACAAGTAGTCATGCTTTATTAGTAAGCAATAATACCAATACAATTTCAGCAAAAAGTTATAATGAACATCAAGATCTAATTGAAGGATTTTCATATCAAAAGGAAATTCGTAAAAAAGGATTAGAGGTATATACTACTACTGAAATGCCTGCCGCAGGTAAGTCCTATACCTGGGAATATTTCACTGGCAATCTGCTTCAGAAAACTATTGATAGTACCGCAAAAGTGAAGACGACCACAGCTTTCACCTATGCTCAAAATAATATGCCCACATCCATCCAAATTTCTTATGATGATGCAGCCATGAATATTCAAGCCACTGAGCAGCATCTATGGACATACACTGAAAACATACCCGCTGCCATGTATCGTATAAAAGATAGGTCAGACACCATGTATGTGCAGTTTAAAGTGGAGCAAGGAAAAGTAATGGAAGAAATTTGGCTGCGCAATGGGAGAGAGGCGGAGCGCTATTATTATTACTACAATGAGCAAAATCAATTATCTGATATTGTACGCTACAATGTATTGGCCCAGCGATTATTACCTGATTTTACATTCGACTACAACAGCACGGGTAGTATAGCCCTTATGCGGCAAACAGTAACTGGGGGTACCAACTACAATGCATGGGTGTATACCTACAACGAAAATGGACTAAAGCAAACGGAAAAATTGTTTAGTAAAGAAAACAATTTGTTGGGTACCATCATTTATACCTATCAATAAAATAATATGTTGAGCAGATATTTAATGTTGTGCTGCAGCTATAGCAGATTCAAGCACAGCAAGGCCTTCGGCAAGTTGATCATTAGTAATTACGACAGGCGGCAGTAGTCTGATACAATTACTAAATAATCCGGCTCTTATCATAATCAACCCCTCTGATGTTGCTTTTTTAAGTACAGCCATAGCGGTTTCCATATCGGGCTGTTTTGTTTTTCTGTCTTTTACAAATTCTATCAGTTGCATAGATCCTAAGCCACGCACATCCCCAATGCAACCATATTTTTCTTTCCATATAAGGAGTGTCTGTTGTAGTATGTCTGCTACCTCATGTACCCGTTTATAAAATGCATCACTTTGTAAAATCTTAATTGTTTCTATAGCTGCCACACAGGTTACAGGGCTACCTCCATAAGTGCCTCCCACTCCACCCAGATGGGGGGCATCTAAAATCGTAGCTCGTCCTGTTACAGCACTAATAGGAAAACCTGCGCCTATCGATTTTGCCATGCATACCAAATCCGGTACCACACCCGTATGTTCAATAGCTAAAAACTTGCCGGTACGGCTGGCCCCACACTGTATTTCATCCGCTATCATCACAATGCCATATTCATCGCAAATGCTTCTTATCTTTTCTAAGTATTTTTTGGGTATAGTTATAAAACCACCCTCACCTTGCACAGGTTCTATGATGATGGCAGCCAGTGCATCTGGAGATACTTGTGCTATCATTGCTACATCTAATTGTGTTATGCAGTAGTCAATGTATTCCTCCTCGGTCATGCTATCTGGTTTGCGATATACATTTGGCGCAGCTATCCTATAAATATCATTGACCATGCTACCCATCCCTTTTTTAAAAAGGGCATACTTACTCGTAAGACTAAGGGTAAGCAGGGTTCGACCATGATAGCCCCCTTCAAAACAAAGTACCGCATTTCTACCTGTAAAATATTTAGCAGCATTCACCGCATTTTCTACAGCTTCACTACCACTGTTTGCCAATAGTGTTTTTTTGGGAAAGTTTCCGGGTGTACTGTTATTGAGTATCTCCGCTAGTTCTATATAGGGTTCAATAGTGGTTACAAGCGTACAAGTATGTGTGTATTTATCCAATTGATTTTTTACAGCACTAATTACCGTTTCATTGCTATGACCAATATTCATCATGCCAATGCCTCCGGCAAAATCAAGAAAAGTATTGCCATCCACATCCTTAACCACAGCCCCCTCAGCTGAAGCCACACAGATATCTGTTGATTTAGCAAGCCCCGCAGGCAAAGCATTTTTTCTTCTTTCTAAAATTTCTTTACTCTTTGGTCCAGGTATAGCAGTGTGAAGTTGAATAGTACCCATGATGAATTTTGATTTAATATTTCAGCCAATAAAAATTTATGACAACAGGGTAAAAATAGGGGAGTGCGGTTTATATAAAAATATTAAGCAGCCAAGTGCCTTCAAATCTATATTTCTTTTAATATTTTTGATATTGCTTATTGTTTTATCAGAACATTTTTCTTGGACGGGCTTTATTTCAAATTTATCCAGCAAACTGCATCCTATTTGATTATTTTCTTGGGTAATATTTTTCTTTTACCCTTCGGGAAATGATAACGCACTATCAACCATTGCGTGAGAAACGAAGCAAACTATTGTTTAGGGTCTAAGATTTAAAGTTTAATTGTTTGGCTTCCGAAGTAAATTCGTAACAGGCTCTACAGGCAATGCCCACGAATAGCCCATAATTGCGAGTGAAACGAAGCGAAACACATATCTAAACTATAAAGAGCCTGCTTCATTAATGCACAAAACAAAATTAAAGTTAAATAGAAATAATTAAATCTGGCAATAGTCTTGCTTAAACTATAACGCATGTAGTTTTTAATATATGTATTACATCATTTTCCTTCTCTCCAACCTTATTTTGAAAATCAAAAATGGTGGTAGAACCATATTCTAAATACCGAAATTAGTTGCTTAGTTAACTATTTTTTATGTAGTTTTGGCCCTCTTTAAAATATTATGAAAAGAACAATTCGTAAAGTAGCTGTATTAGGTAGTGGAGTAATGGGCAGCCGTATTGCCTGCCATTTTGCAGGTGTAGGTGTGCAAGTATTGTTATTGGATATTGTTCCAAAAGACACCCCTGTCGATGCACCGCTTGCTGTAAAAAATAAAATAGTCAATGAGGCATTGGCAGCCGCTATCAAATCTAATCCATCTCCGGTGTATGATAGTACTGTGGTGAAGCGTATTTCCACCGGAAATTTTGACGACAACATGAAAGAAATAGCCCACTACGACTGGATTATAGAAGTGGTGGTGGAGCGCTTAGACATCAAGCAACAAGTATTTGAACAAGTAGAAAAATATCGCAAACCAGGCACACTAATTACATCCAATACTTCTGGTATTCCTATTAACATGCTGGCCACTGGAAGGTCTGATGATTTTAAAAAACATTTTTGTGGCACACATTTTTTTAATCCACCACGATACTTGCGTTTGTTAGAAATAATTCCCATTGCAGAAACGGATCCAGCTGTAGTTGATTTCCTAATGGAGTATGGGGATTTATATCTTGGCAAGACCACTGTGCATGCAAAAGACACTCCTGCTTTTATTGCTAATAGAATAGGTGTTTTTGGTATTATGAGCATATTTAATGGAATGGAAAAATTGGGTCTATCTATTGATGAAATTGATGCACTTACAGGCCCAGTCATTGGTAGGCCAAAGTCTGCCACATTTCGCACAGCAGATGTAGTGGGCATAGACACATTAGTAAAAGTAGCAAAAGGTGTAGCTGATAATTGTCCGCAAGATGAAGCCAAAGAGATATTTACTATTCCTGCTTGGTTGGAAAAAATGGTAGCCCAAAATTGGTTGGGTGATAAAACAGGTCAAGGCTTTTTCAAAAAAACAAAAGGCACAGGAGGAGAAAAGGAAATACTTACGCTGAATCTTTCTACACTTGAATATGAGCCACGCAAAAAACCAAAGTTTGCTACACTGGAAACTGCAAAGCCAATTGATGATCTTAAAACAAGATTGAAAGCATTGGCTTCAGGACAGGATAAGGCTGGTGAATTCTATCGCCATTTTCATTATGCATTGTTCTCTTATATTTCCCATCGCATTCCTGAAATAAGTGATGAGATCTATCGTGTAGATGATGCAATGATGGCGGGCTTTGGTTGGGAGATTGGCGCATTCGAAAGCTGGGATACATTAGGCGTTGCCAAAAATGTTGAAGCGATGAAAGCGGCGGGTTATACTGTTGCAGCATGGGTGGAAGAAATGCTTGCAGCCGGTAACAAATCATTTTATAAAGTGGAGAATGGTAAACGTTTGTATTATGATGTTGCTTCCAAAACATACAAACCAACGCCGGGTGGCGAATCGTTTATTATCCTGAATAATTATAAAGAGAAAATTGTCTGGAAGAATAGTAATGCAGCGTTATACGATATCGGTGACGATGTTGTTGCATTGCAATGGAACACCAAGATGAACAGTATTGGCAGCGAAGTGCTCGAAGCAATGAATAAAAGTATTGGCATTGCGGAAGAAAAATTCAAGGGTCTCGTAATAGCCAATGATGGCGCTAATTTCAGCGCAGGTGCAAATGTGGGTATGATATTTATGTTTGCCATAGAACAGGAATATGATGAGCTTGATATGGCCATACGCATGTTTCAAAACAGCATGATGCGTGTTCGTTATTCAAGCATACCTGTAGTTATTGCACCACATGGTTTAACATTGGGTGGCGCTTGTGAAATGAGCCTGCATGCTGATAAAATTTGTGCTGCTGCTGAAACATATATAGGCCTTGT
>CALAGJ010000059.1 GCA_937892395.1 uncultured Parafilimonas sp. | reverse complement strand
ATTTTGCTAATGATAATAGTATTTATTTTGGGGTGATTAAATCAGTACTTCTATTTCATTATTTTCATCATAGTCATTATTCGAAGATCCCACTACCATGTAGTCTCCTTCTAAATCAATAGTAAATCCAAAAGCATCTAGGAATCTGCCATCTGAAGGTTCTATGCGTTGTACTTCTGTCCATACCCCATCAGTATTTTCAAAAATATAAGCTGCGCCTGTGGAAGTATTGCCGTTGGAATTATTTAAACCTCCTGAACCAACTACTAAACGATTGCCTTCCATAGCAAGTCCGCCACCAAAGCCACGGTCTGTACTAACTGTCAACTTTTGAATTTCCGTCCATCCCCCCCCCCCGTTTTTAAAAATATAAACCGAACCGGAATCCCTGTCTCCGGATGCGCCAACGACAGCATAATCCCCATTTATAGCTACAGAAAAACCGAAACGATCATTTTCATCATCCCTATCAAATGCTACAATCTTCTGTGCAAAATTCCAATCATTGCCAGTTCGTTTAAACAGGTAGGCAGAACCGGCTCCCCCTATTGCATTTGCTCCATTTTCATCTTCACTATCTCTAGGTGAGCCTACTATTATCCAATCTCCTGATATAGCCACCTTGCTGCCAAATTCATCTAAGTATTCCCGGTCTGGTGCAAATAGTTTTTTTACTTCGGTAAGCGCTCCACCTCGGTTTTCAAATACATAAATAGCCCCGGCAGATTCTACTAATCCTGCTCCTTCAAATGGCGCTCCAATAACAACCTTATCGCCATCTGTTTTCAAACCATACCCAAAGCCATCATAAAGAGTTCTGTCTGATGCAACTATTTTTTTTGCCAATGACCAAATGCCTTCTTCGGATTTTTGATATAGATAGGCAGCCCCTGCATCTTCAATATAATTCCTTCCATTTTGATCATAATCATCCCGCCAGCATCCAATGATTGCATAATTGGCTTCCAGAACAACATGCTGGCCAAAAACATCATTAGCAGACCTTTTAGGTTGTACTACTTTTTGTAAAAAATTCCAGCTTTGACAGTATGTATTTGTAAAAAAAAGTACAAAAAATCCGACTAAAATCAAATAAGAAGATGTCTTTTTCATAATTATATATTAAATGAACATTACTAATTCAACAGCAGTATAGGTTGCAACAAAAATACATAGAACATTAAAGTAAAAACAAAAATTCTATTGATAAACCAACCGCCCTATATTTGTTGTCACAGTGCCGGAGATAAAGAACCAATATCCGGCACAGGCCATTACTTCTCATTATAAAACTAAAAATGTTATGAAAAGGATTATTTTTCTTACAATCTTTGTTGCATGTAGCCTGTAGCAGGCTTACACACAAAGCACTCCTATTTCCAATGTTGAACTCGAAGCCCGTGGCACCTGGCTTTTTTGGCCTTACAAGCTTAAAGATGGATCCCCGGGCAGCATCACCGAGTCCACTCTTAAGTTTGCCAATGGCAACTCATTTGCCCGGCTGGCAGACAGTGTTCCTTTTTTTCAAACCTACGGCAGCAGCAATTCCGCCCCTCCCGGCCCCAAAGTAGGTTTGGAAGATATGATCAACCAAGACTATATAAAAGGAGTATTAATAGTATTCGCATGGAATTACCTTCAGTATGATTCTACTGATAAAGCCTTAGTACCAACTTATGACACGGGTGGCAATGACCTTATAAGTTACAAAAAATTTTATGAAGCCATTAAAGCCGTGGTTAATACGGATAATATTAAAGGCTATGGTTTGGAAATATGGACCGGTCATTGGGCACCAATTGGTGATCCTTTGAATAGTGATTTTCCATTTTGGCTTTCTCAGTCTCCTGCCAATGTAAAACGAATTGCCGTAACCAAGGGCAATGAAACCCGCTACTTCGCCGACTACTTAGACAAAGGCCGCAAAGTGGCAGGCCAGGGATATATAAATAATTTTGAAGGTAAATATCCTGATTACGTAAAAATGCCCGGAGTTACCTCTGCCGGAACCTCCGACAGCGTTTATAAAGATGATGATTATACCCGTTTTAATTACACCAGTGATAACCTTGCTGAAACAAAATATGAGTACTACTACAGAAACTTTCTCTACCGGCTCTTGCAGTATCTCTGCAATCTGAAAACCTCCGGCGCCCCGGATAAATCCTGGGAAGATACCACCACCAGCAAAAAGATAAAAGAGCGGCTGCTCTTCTTCCAGTTTGGCGAAGGCACCACCGGCGATCTGCGCCCCTGGGATGGTGATGCCGTAATAGATGAACCCGTAGGCCCTGACAGTACGGTAAATATGGATCTGTCCGATGATATAGATCTGGAAACCGAATGGCCCATATTTGTGCGCAAGCATTGGGGCTGGACGGCCAATTCATTGTATAAACTAAATGGCCCTGCCAATGCAGCTAATTATGCCACCCGGCCCCTGCCCAATGTGCACCTGCTGCTCAACGGTGGCAATGGCAGCAAAGTATGGGGCAAAAGATCAGACAACAGCAACCCCGGCCTCAACAACCTGCCCCGCACATTTAATATTGACTTTACAAAGCCTTCGTTGGAATCTTATTTTCTCTGGCCCGTATCCACCCAGGCGCTTGACAGCAGCGCCAATAGCTGCACCAACACACAACGCCTCATCCGCAACTGGTATGGCAGGCGCTCTTTCAATGGCACAAGCTGGAGCAATACCCCCGATTCCATCATGAAATATTTCTACCAAAGCTGGCGCAAGCCACCGGAGGGCGGGCATTTATATAATATGAATTTTAGTAAAAACTATCGGGATATAAACCGCAGGCTTAAGTATGACCAGTTGCAGGGCGGCATCGCCAAGCCCACCCAGGGCAGTGGTGGCGGTGTAATACGCTACCGGGATGAGTGCGATTGGAACAACAGCGACCTCGATGCATATCAGCCACGGTTTAATAACGGTAGCTATGACACTGCTAAACTGCGCCAGCGGCCCCGCCACCTGATGGCCACAGCCACCAGCGCCCTTGATTTTGGAATAGATTACTGGATACAATACACCGGCATGGTCAGCTACCTGGATCCAACCGGCGATTCCACATTTATTGACACGGCCAATGCTAAAGTGTTCACCTTTTTCAATCAGCATGTTCGTGATTATGACTACTCCAATAATGATATCACCAAAAGCCCCATGAGCAGTTACCTCGCTTTTAAGGATGGATTGGATGCAGGCGATACCACCCGTTTTGCCGCAGAAGATCTGGCCACCCATGGCGGCAATAATACCCTGCGGCTGCAGGTAAAAAGCGCCATAGATAATGATACCATAAATGGCAGCGCCAGGGGCGAACAATATGCTGAACGGATTGCCAAAGTCAGAAACTCAGATACCACCACCACCTTGCTTTCCATTTATAATCAAAACACCGTGCAGGCCAAGTCAGATATAGCACAGGGAGCCGCAGGCAATCAATACAACAGGAATGGCTCAGGTAGAAATGACGTAGGCTGGTTTGTAACTACGGACAATGATGCAGCCATCATAAAAACCACTACAGCCACCAAACTCACCATGCAGGAGGTGGATAATAACGGCTCCGCCACCAGCTATAAAACAAAACAAACCGGCTACTACAACATCATCGGCAAAAGAAAACAAGGTACTAAAGAAATCATAGACAAGTTCAGCCCCTTTGGCCGTTTTAGCAAAGACATTGTAAGCCCCGGCATGTCGGGTAATACAAGTGGCGCATTCTATCAAAAAGCAGGCACTGTTTATATTAAATTAGGAGATGAGTTGAGAAGTAATATCTACAATAATAATTCACCAAAAGATGCATTTATAGCCATTACCTGGTTTGGCAGCAGTGTGTACAATGGCGGGGTAAGCAATGATGCCACCAGCCATAAGCTGCGGTTCACCATACAGAGCAATGACTGCACGCTGAAAACCTATAGCGATACATTCAACCGCTATTCAGGCGCCGATACCATCAACAGAAAGCGTTGGTTTACCAAAGTGTATAAAGTAACAAACTGGTTTGTGTTTCCGGTGGTTTCAAATTGGGATTTTGCCATCAGCAATATTTCCGGTTCATCCAATGTATCCATACAGTTGGCCATGGTGGAAATATTTATAGACAATAAGCCCGATTACTTTACGGATAATAGTGCAGACACCAGGAGTTATTATGCCTATGCTCCGCCGGGCAGCGCAGCAAACAGTGACCCATTTGCAAACACTAATATCACAACTGCAAATATGACACCCCCGCCTCAGGATGTTTGCAACTGGCTTATCGGCGGCGGCGGAGACTCTGCAAAAGCAAAACCTGCCACCAATTGGGAACTCTATCCCAACCCCGCCACAAACCATACATCCGTAAAAGTGAATAAAGCATACAAATCAGTAATCATCACCATACAGGATATAACCGGCAAAACCCTCCACACCCAAAGCGCAGGCAGCGCCACTGCCGGGCAGGTAATCGCTATTCATAAACTTCCCGCTGTAAAGGGTACTTATATCGTATCGCTACAGGCAGATGGGGAGAGGAGTTATAAGAAATTGGTGGTGGAGTAGATTGGCTTGTACACCACAGCAAATGGTAGGTAGTAAAAAGGCGAAGCAAGTATGCTCCGCCTTTTTTGGGGATGGTGGTAAGGCTTAGTTGTATTTTTAGGTGCTTCCACACGCTGAAGGAGTGCTTCGACACGCTGACCAAATACCTACAATTGGCTTCGTTGCCGCAGGCATAGAAATAGGTGAAAACTTCTGAGGTGTGCAGTTGGTCATTCTCCTAAGGGGAAAAATGTCTGAATCTTGATTTTTGTGATTAAATGATTGACATGATTTTTTTGCTTCGTTTCATTTGTGGTGATGGGCTGTGCGTAGGCATTGCCCAAAGGGCTTATGCTTAATTTACTTCGGAAGCGAAAAAAATAATACTGCCTTCCAAATACCTTTTTAACCATTCCTCCATACGTAACATATCGCACATCAATTGTCCGTTTTCGTACAGTTTTTTTTGGGACTATTGCTGAAAGCCGCACTGGCAAAGGGTTTTTGTTTGGCACGGTGGTTGAAATTTTCTGTATATACTTATCGTTATGCTTAAAAATTATTTCAAAATTGCTTTTAGAAATTTAAAGCGATATAAGCTGTACAGCTTCATCAATATATTTGGATTGGCCATGGGCATAGCAGCCTTTTTGCTGATTTTGGAGTACGTGAGTTTTGAAAAAAGTGTCAATGGATTTCATGAAGACATAGATTCAAAATATCGCTTATTGAATGAAAGCACTAAGGGAGAAACCTGGCCACAGGTAGAACCCGGATGGGCTCCAATTGCAAAAGATAGATTTCCTGAAATAAAAGCCTATTGTCGTTTTGAAGAAGGTGTAGCCCAGGGTATAGTACAAAGAGCGGATAAAAAAGACCAATCATTCCGGGAGGAAAAAATTGGTTATGCAGAAGGTAACTTTTTTTCTTTCTTTAATTTTAAAATAATCAAAGGAAATAAAGCTGCATTCAATAAATCTAATGTTGTTTTTATATCAGCTTCCACTGCAAAAAAATATTTTGGAAAAGAAGATGCCATTGGAAAAAATCTCACACTAAATAATCAGTTTGGTCAACTCGATTATACCGTAGAAGGTATTTATACCATGCCTTATAATTCTGATATAAATTATGACATGTTATTCTCACTGGAAACCTTAAAAAACAATGGTAATCTAAATGATAACGGGTGGGCTCAGTTAGATAATTTAAACTCACAATACATCTACACCTATTTACAACTGAATGCCGGCACAGATTATAAAAAGACAGAGCAAAAATTAATCAGCTTACGCAATGAATTGAAGGTAGATAAAGATGGGGTACTGTTTCGTTTGCAGCCTTTGGCCAATGTACATCTGCCTGCATCATTTAGCGATAATTATCAAACCACAGGAAATTTAAAGTATGTATATATTCTAAGCATCATTGCATTACTTATTTTAAGCATTGCCTGGTTTAATTATGTAAACCTCTCTACTGCAAATGCACTAAAGCGTGCCAATGAAGTAGGGGTAAGAAAAGTGGCTGGAGCATCTCGCCAATCACTCATTACACAGTTTCTCTGCGAATCATTATTGGTAAATATTATTGGCTTCGCAATGGCTTTGCTGATTGTAGAACTCGTACAACCATTGTTTAACAGCATCATTGGTAAAGAACTTGGCCTATCCACATTATTAAACAATACAATATGGATTTGGGGTTTGCTTTTATTGCTCATCGGTTCCCTATTATCAGGCGCTTACACTGCATATAGTTTATCTGGGTTTAATCCAATTGAAACATTAAAAGGTAAGCTTACAAAATCTACAAAAGGTGCATCACTACGTAAATCATTGGTAGTGGTACAGTTTAGTATTTCAATTGCATTATTACTGGCTACTGCATTCATTTATGAACAGTTACAGTTTATGCAAAACAAAAATCTGGGAGTTAATACACAACAACTGTTGGTCATAAGAGGCCCCGAAATTGGCAGAGATAGTACATACAAAAGCAGACGCACAGCTTTTTGGAATACTATAGCTGCACAAAGTTTTGTTAGCGACTATGCCAATAGTGGTACTATACCCGGTAATTATTATAATTTTTCAACATCAGGGTTTACACAGCCCGGTTCCAAAAAAGGGGATGAATTAAATGCCTACTCCTTCGCCATTATAGATAATAGATACCTAAGCACTTATCAAATACCCATTATAGCAGGGAGAAGTTTTACAGAATCTGAAGTAAATGTAGAATGGAATGATAACAGCAAAGTGATGCTTAATGAGAAGGCGGTGGAACAACTCGGATTTGCTACACCCGAAGATGCATTACGAACAAAAATTCAATGGGATGAAAGACAACTTGAAGTGATAGGTGTTGTAAAGAATTATCACCATACGGGTTTGCAGCATGCTATTGATCCAATCATATTTTATCCGCAAAACAATAGTGCCTATTTCAGTTTAAGAATATCTACCAATCAATTGCAAAGTGGTGTAGCTTCTTTGGAAAAAATTTATAAAACTAATTTTCCAAATAATCCTTTTGAATACTTTTTTGCTGATGAAAATTTTAATAAACAATACGTTACAGAAAAGCAGTACAGCCATTTATTTATTACTGCATCTATATGGGCAATACTTATAGCTTGCTTAGGCTTATTTGGGCTCGCTACTTATACGGTGGAGTCAAGAACAAAAGAAATAGGTGTAAGAAAAGTGCTTGGCGCAAGTGTGTTGAGTATTACAAAACTTTTATCTGTAGATTTTTTGAAGTTAGTAGTTATATCATTTGTAATAGCATCGCCCATTGCCTGGTTTGTGATGAGCAAATGGTTAGAAGATTTTGCATATCGGATAGATATCAGTTGGGGTGTATTTGCTTTAGCAGGATTGATGGCAATACTGATAGCATTAATCACAGTGAGTTCGCAGGCCATTAAAGCTGCGCTATCTAACCCTGTGAAGAGTTTGAGGACACAATAAATTTTAAAGAACTACCTATCTAAAAAATATTTAAATGCTAAAAAATTTTTTCAAAATTGCTATACGCAATCTTTCAAGGAGTAAAGGGTATAGTGCCATAAATATTGGTGGCCTTGCAGTAGGTATGGCTGTTGCCCTACTTATTGGTTTGTGGATTTATGATGAGCTGTCATTCAATAAATATCATACAAATTATGATAATATAGCTCAGGTAATGCAGCATGCCAATTTCAATGGTGAAATTGCTTCGCAGGTTTCAAATCCAGCGTTGATGGGTCCAGCGCTTAAAGAAAAATTTGGCAGCGACTTTAAGTATGTTGTGCAGGCGTCCTGGATTGGGGATCAATTGCTTTCCATAGGCAATAAGCAGTACAGCAAAACCTCAATTTTTATAGAGCCAGATGCTGTTGATATGTTATCACTAAAAATGTTGAAAGGCACAAGGCAGGCATTGAAAGACCCTTATTCTATTATATTATCCGAATCAACAGCCGCTGCAATTTTTGGGAAAGATGACCCTATCAACAAAGTACTGAAATTAGATAGAATCTATGATGTAAAAGTGACAGGCGTATTTGAAGATTTACCAGACAATACCACATTCCATTCCATTCAAATATTCCTGCCTTGGGAGTTATGGTTTATTGAAAATCCTTGGGGAAAAAATATGGAAAATCCATGGGGGTCAAACTTCAGCCAGACTTATGTACAAATAGCTGACAATGCAGACATGCAAAAGGTTTCCGCTAAAATTAAAAACATAAAAATGGATCAAGTTAATGAAGCGGAGAAGCGATATAAATGGGAGGTATTTCTTCATCCAATGAGTAAATGGAATCTATACAATGAATTTAAAAATGGCATCAATACAGGTGGCAGCATTCGCTATGTGTGGCTGTTTGGCATTATTGGAATTTTTGTACTCATACTTGCCTGTATCAACTTTATGAACCTGAGTACGGCCCGAAGTGAAAAGCGTGCAAAAGAAGTGGGTATCCGCAAAGCAATTGGCTCTATGCGCTGGCAGATTATCAGGCAGTTTTTTATTGAGTCTTATGTGGTGGTGTTGCTTGCATTTATTGTATCCATCCTGTTGGTATATCTGATGCTGCCCCTGTTCAATGATGTGGCTGGAAAGAAAATGACCATCCCTTGGACGAACGCTATATTCTGGGCATCTTGTATAGGTTTTCTGTTTATTACTGGATTATTGGCTGGCAGCTATCCTGCATTCTATCTTTCTTCCTTTCAACCTCTTAAGGTTTTGAAAGGAACATTTAAAGTTGGAAAAGCAGCAGTCATTCCTCGTAGAATATTGGTTGTTTTACAGTTTACTGTGTCTGTTTTACTCATTATAGGTACAATTATTATCTATCAGCAAATACAGTATGCTAAAGATAGACCAATTGGCTACAGCAAAAGCGGGCTAATTAATTTAACCCTGCAGAATGAATTGCGAACACATTATGATGCAATAAAAACTGAGCTCATTAATGCAGGTGCCATACAAGAAATGACTGCTTCAAGCAGCCCAATGACAGGTGTATGGAATACAAATGGCGGTTTTGAGTGGGAAGGAAAAGACCCAAATCTTGCCCTCGATTTACCAAACAATTCTGTTAACTATGATTTTGGGAAAACGGTGAAATGGCATATAAAACAAGGCCGTGATTTTTCAAGGGCATTTGCTACAGACTCTTCTGCATTTATTATCAATGAATCTGCTGCTGCATTCTTAGGGTTTAAAGACCCGATTAATAAAATTATAAAATGGGAAGGGCAACCCTTTACAATCATTGGTGTAGTAAAAGATATTTTACAAGAGTCGCCATTTTATCCTGTACGACCCACCTTGTATCATATTGGTCAAATTGACTATATGTATAATTTAATGATTAGTTTAAACCCTTCAAAGAGTGCCTCAGCTTCGCTGAAAAAAATTGAGCAGGTCTATAAAAAATATGTACCTGATGTGCCCTTCGATTACAAATTTGTGGATGAAGAATTTGGTTCAAAATTTAGTGCTGAGGAAAGCATTGGTAAGCTGTCATCTTATTTTGCTATACTCGCCATATTCATTTCTTGTCTTGGTTTATTTGGTATGGCAAGCTTTGTAGCAGAGCAGCGCACCAAAGAAATCGGGATTCGTAAAGTATTGGGCGCTTCCGTCACTAACCTTTGGAGTTTACTGTCTAAAGATTTTGTGGTCTTGGTTATCATTTCCTGTCTTATCTCGGTGCCAATCGCTTATTATTTCATGAGTGACTGGATTCAAAAATACACGTACCGAGCCGAGATTTCGTGGTGGATTTTTGTGGGTACGGCCATCCTGGCCGTTAGCATTACCTTACTGACGGTGAGTTTCCAAGCCATTAAAGCTGCATTGATGAATCCCGTAAAAAGTTTGCGATCTGAATAATGCCAACAACTGTAGAAACGCAACATTTTGCGGCTCTACGTGGCGTCTCTACATAAATCATGAAACCCCAAATCAAACCGCCCCGCGCGGCCGACAAATTCCTCAAGTTCTTTTGCGCTCCTCACTTATTGGAGGAAGTGCAGGGCGATCTGCATGAAGAATTTGATTACCAAGTCAAGCGAATCGGAGCCTCACGCGCCAGGTGGCAGTATTGGCGCGATGTCTTGGGATTTCTTCAACCGCGCTATATCAAACGAAAACCTTCCGAATTTCCCAAAACCTATACACACAGCCCGACCATGTTACAGAACTATTTCAAAATCGCTTTTCGTAACCTATTGAAACACAAAGGTTATTCTTTCATCAATATCTTCGGTTTAGCCACCGGTATGG
>CALAGJ010000058.1 GCA_937892395.1 uncultured Parafilimonas sp. | reverse complement strand
AATGACATGGGTAGGGGCAGTATTGTGCTGATAGATTGAAAATGGGAACTGATAATATTCTTTTAAACACGCTGTACCCCAAACCTGCTCCTGATACTGATAATTGATCTTACTAAACCCTGTAGATGATTATCGATAACTCCATATATAAATAGAAGATAAAAGCGAAGATCACGGTTACGTTCTCCCTACACTGTGTAGGGATCATTGCTCGGCCGTGGGCCGCAACGAAACCTTAGTTATTAGCTGCATACCCTTCTCGGTCAAGATGAAAGTAGTTATATAAATGAGTGTATTTTTACTTCAAAATGTCTCATGTACGATAAGGTCATTCAATTTATCAAGTCACGGATTTCAATAAGTCAGGAAGAACTTGAAAGAACGTTTGTATATAGTCAGCCAAAAGATTTTCGTAAGGGCGAATATTTATTACGCATAGGTCAGTATTGCAGATTTATTGGTTTTCTAAACAAGGGGCTAATTATGACTTCAATTATTGACAACACTGGCAAAGAGAAGGCAACTGGTTTTATTTACGAAGGATGCTTTTTTACTTATACCGAAGGGCTTGCATCAGATACTCCGTCTCATAAGAATTTTACAGCACTTGAAGATTCCGAAACTATTTTGTTAAGTAAAGATGACCTTGCAAAAATATTTAAGGAGAACCCAAAATTTGAAACGCTTTTGAATCAGATGCTTGCCGAAGAAGTCAGAAATTTATTGATGAATGAACATGCCAATAAAACGCTAAGTCTTGAGGAAAGGTACTTTAATCTTGAAAAAATATGCCCCAATGCCTTTCAACGAATACCACTAAAATATCTTGCAGATTGCCTAAGTATTGAAGCTCCGAGTTTAAGCCGTTTAAGAAAAAGACTTGCAGGAAAATAGAAATTAACCCAGGTTAAGTCCGTATTTTTTTTCACTGTATAGGTTTGCGATGTAAAACTTATACGATTATGACTTGGGATAAATTTGTATGGCTGCTGCTTGATAATGCAGATAAGTATTTTCTCATTGCCGCACCTGTATTTGTAATCTTTTATGTCATTCTAAGGAAAAGAATTTCTTACAAGAAAATTCAGGCAAAGTTTCCAAAGTTGAAAGATTATGCAAGAGAAATTATCTTTTCAACACTTTCTATAATCATTTTTTCTGTCCCGCCACTTTTAATGTTGTATAGTGATGCCATTCGTCCGCATACAACATTTTACGAGGATACTGGAAAATATGGAATAGCTTATTTAATACTTGCATTTCCATTGATGATTATAATGCATGACACCTATTTTTATTGGGTACATCGCCTAATGCACTTGCCCGGAATTTTTAAATGGTTTCATTTGGTTCATCATAAGTCTACCAACCCTTCGCCTTGGGCAGCGTATGCTTTTCATCCCTTAGAGGCGATTGTTGAATCATTAATATTTGTGGTTTTTCTTTTTACAATTCCTGTTCATACAATTCATTTGACTTTTTTCTTTGTTTTCAGTCTTGTGTATAATGTTTATGGTCATCTGGGATTTGAATTATATCCAAAAGGCTTCAGTAGACACTGGTTCGGCAAGTGGATAAATACATCAGTAAGTCACAATCAGCACCACCAGTATTTTAAGGGAAACTACGGTCTTTACTTTACTTTTTGGGACAGGCTCATGGGTACATTAAGAGCGGACTATGATACTTCTTATGATGAAATAAAAGCAAGAAATAATAATAAAAATGCAAAGTAAAGCACTAACAATATTTACGGCATTTATCTTGTCATTCACCGTCTCAAAATCTCAAACGAAAGCCGATGATATTATTGGCATTTGGTTAACGGCTGGCAAAGAGCCTGCAAAAATTCAGATTTATAAAAGCGGAGAAAAGTTTTACGGTAAAATTATTTGGTTAAAAAATCCTGCTGACAATGGTAAGCCTAAAGTTGATGGCAATAACCCCGACAAGTCAAAAAGAAGCAATCCTGTTATGGGTTTGGTATTGTTGAGCGGCTTCAAATTTGACGGCGATGATGAATGGAATGGCGGCGATATTTACGACCCTGAAAGCGGTAAAACTTATGGCTCATACTTATATCTGAAAGATAATAATACACTGAAAGTAAGAGGTTATATTGGTATCTCACTTTTTGGCAGAACAGAAACGTGGACAAGAACCTATTAAGTCAAATGTTTCTTAAAGCTGCAAAATAAAAAATTTTGCTTTGTGTTAAATGGTGTTGTATGGTCTTCCGTGATGCAGCGTATTTTGTCAAAACCATTTTGAAGTTCTGCTGTTAATTTTTCTTCGCTGTATTGTTTAATTTGTAGTCCACTACATTTTTCAGGACCGTTGTCCGAAAAAGTTCCGATTGTTAAAAAACCTGAAACAGAATTCCTTGCTATGTCAAGATACTTTTCAATTTGTTCGCCTGTTGTTAGAAAATGAAAAGTTGCCCTGTCGTGCCAAACATCAAAAGTTGTGTCGGGATGAAATTCTGTGATGTCGCTAACAACCCAATTTATTTTTTCTGCTTTGTCGCCCAAACGTTTTTTTGCTTTGTCAAGGGCTTGCGTAGAAATGTCAAGCACTGTAATATTTTCAAAACCTTCGTCAAGTAAATAGTCAACAAGTTTACTGTCGCCGCCGCCAACGTCTATAATTTTTGCAGTTTTTGTCAAACCGAAGGAATGAATAAAGTCCAAAGAAGTTTTTGGAACATCCTGTGTCCAACTTACTTGGTCAGGGTTTTTAGTTTTGTAAACTGTGTCCCAGTGATTTTGTGCTGTCTTGTCCATAAAACAAAGGTCGTTAAAATTGATTTAAAAAGTAGCAGGGTGTGTCCAATAGGGTTATCGCTAACGGTTTTGGGCTTTGCGAAGGCTGGGAATTAAAAGTACAAAAGTTCAATTAATTACCAATGCCAAATAGAAGTACTAATGTCCAATTTAGTACTAATGCCCAGCTTTTGCCAAAGCCACCAATACCGCCAGCAAACAATTATACGACCGCTTAGTGGCAAATGGCAAAAACAAGAAACTGGCTTTAATAGCTGTCTGCAAAAAACTTTTAAAACAGGTTTTTGGCGTAGTAAAATCTGGTGTTCTATACCAAGATAACTATCAAAAAAAATATTGCCTGATTTATTTGGTTTTTTACACAGTTCGTGTTGGATGCTGGCCTTCTGTCTTTGTCAGAACATTTTGATTTGTTCACCGTGTTCAAATTCAAATTCCTTATGACCGTCCAATACTTCTAATGCTTCTCTAACTTTTAAGGCAATTTTCTTTGCGAATATCACGGGAACTGCATTGCCGATTTGAAGTTGTAATTCTCTTTTGTTATTACCGTAAAAAATCCAATCATCTGGAAATGTCTGCAATCTTGCATATTCTCTGGCTGTGAATGGTCGAATTTTGCTTGCTTTTATTCTCCAAAGTTTTGCAGTTGATTCAGGGTTTCTAACATACATTGCATTGTCCCTGTCCTTGTCAATTCTTTCTGCCACAACATTGCCAATAGCCCAACCCCAAACAGTTGCTGTGTCAATTGCTGGAAAAGGCGAGTCAAAATCTCTGATTGGTTTACCTTCTGAAGCTGTCCTGCTAAGTCTAACTGGTATTACGATTTCGGATTCATCATATGGAAGCCCTGTCTCTGTATGAGCATAGCTTTTAAATCCCCATTCAGGATTATGGTTTGGTAATTCAATATTCAGATTTTGTCCTAGTTCGTATATAAATTTCCTTATTCCAGTTTCCTTCTCTGCTCTTGGAAATTTGAAATGTTTTAAAGTATCAGCTTTGTAAGCGATGAAAACAAAACGTCTTCTTGTTTGAGGAACTCCGTGTTCTGAAACTCTAAAAAAATCAAATTCTGTCGTGTACCCTATTGACGTAAGTTCATCTGAAATCTGCTGTGCAAAAGGTTTGCCTGTTTCAGGATGGGTCATTGTCCTAAGATTAAGAACATTCTCCATTACAATCACTCTAGGTTGCATTATACTTGCAATCCTTACAACTTCACGGTATAAAGTATTTCTTTCGTCATTTTCATCCCTGTTGCCACCAAGTGAGAATCCTTGACAAGGAAACCCTGCTAATAAAACATCTAAGCCACTTTTAAATGATGGGGTATATTCTCTTACGTCTCCGTGAATTATATCCCAATTTGGTCTGTTAGATTTTAACGTATTAACTGCATAATCTAAAATTTCGTTGGATTCTGTATGTTCAAAACCTGCTAATTCAAAACCTAGGTCAAGTCCGCCCGCTCCTGTAAATAGACCGAGAAACGTATAGTTTGATTTGGTTTCCTTCTTTAACTGATTCATTGCTTATTTCGTTAAAGGTGGAATAATAGGAATGGAGGCAGTTCTCTCTTTTGGAGAACGTAGTTTGCAAGCGTCAAAAATATCTATGAGTGTGGCTAAACTTCCTTTTGACTTTCCTGCTGATTTGGTTTCATCTTTCAGATAATAGTAAAATGAGTTGCCGTATTTATCAGTTCTTATGATTTGCTCGCTAACAAAATCAGTAGATTTTATTTTTTCTAAATCAGATTTTTTTGCAACGAGAATTTGTCGAAGGTGAAATTCAGATATTTTGGAATTTAATGGATTTGGGTAGGTGTACATTTTTCTATGTCGTACCGAACCTTCTCCATATGGGCCGTGATTATATTCAGTGTAGTTTGAATATTTTGATTCTTTATGCAATTCAAAATCATAGTTCAAAAAGTCTCCGTCTATCAGTATGAGAGTAACTATGTTTTTGCTGTCATTGTCAAGAAGTGCGAAAAGGTAAAAGCAAGGGATTATTATTGTTTCTGCACCAACTTTGATTAGTGTCGAGCCACAAGGCAAACAACTATTGTAGTCAATTGTCAAACCCCTTGAATCGCTACCGTTAGGTTTTTGGATTAATTTTTTAATTTCCAAACCAACAACTGTCCCTGATTTCGTATCTCTAACAACTAAGTCAGGGGTTGTTAGTGAGCCTGAATGGTAAATTTCAAAAGATTTAGGTAATGCCTTTTTAATTTCTGCTTCAATCCAATTGTCAAACGGGTCGTCTTGAACTGTCCCAACTATTGATTTTGCTCTCATATCAACGGGGATTCCATTGCTTCCAATTTTGGAAATCAACTCTCGGTATATTCGTAAAATTATTTCAAGTTCTGTCATATTTCTTAAAAGGTCAAAGTTACAAAATTCAGACTTTGTATTTCCCTTATAGCCTTGTCATTTTGCTTGGCGGTCGTCACTTAGACTTGCACACAACTTGTAAACATACGCAAGTGTACAAATGAATGATATTCTTTAAAAAATTTCAATTACCCTTGTATCAATTAATTTACTTGTTTTTTGTTGCGTAACATAAATAGTTAAGTTGTGCATTATGGCAAGCATAAATTCCTATAATAATACGTAATCATTGTCTGACACATGATTTATAGGATTAAATGATTGATATGATTTATTACTTCGTTTCATTCGCAATCTTGGGCCGTGCATAATCATTGCCCGAAGGGCGAAAAACTAATTTGCTCTGCTATAAAATTATATCAATCATAATTTTGGTGCAGGAAAATTTAAAACGATAAAAAAGCTTTCAAATTTTAATACAATGATGCACCACATTGTTTAAACTTTCATTTATCTTCTACGTGATACTTAAAAATTAGTTGCATAACTAACTAATTCGGTTATTTTTGCGCACATTAAAATAAAAATCGCTATATGAAGATTTTGGTTTGTATTAGTAAAACACCTGATACTACATCCCGTATTGCATTTAAAGATAATAATACCGGTTTTGACGATGCAGGTGTGCAATGGATTATTAATCCTTATGATGAATGGTATGCGTTGGTAAGGGCTATTGAACTGAAGGAGAAAGACCCCACGGCTGTGTTGCATTTGATAACTGTAGGCGGTGCAGATACTGAACCCATTATTCGCAAAGCTTTGGCCCTTGGTGGAGATGAAGCTATAAGGGTAAATAGCAGTGCTGATGATAGTTTTAATATATCGAGCCAGATAGCGACTATAGCCCGCTCTGGTGCTTATGACCTTATTTTTACTGGTAAAGAAACGATAGACTACAATGCATCATCTGTAGGTGGTATGGTAGCAGAATTATTGGATATGCCATTTGTATCGCTGGCTACAAAATTTGATTTGGTAGGGAATACAGCCACCATAAGCCGTGAAATTGAAGGCGGAGAAGAAGTGTGTGAAGTTAGTCTTCCTGTGGTAGTAAGTTGTCAAAAAGGAGTGGCTGAGCAGCGAATTCCAAATATGCGGGGCATTATGGCTTCTAGAACAAAACCGCTCAAAGTGGTGGAGCCCATAGCTGTAGACAATCTGACTGCTGTGGTTTCTTATGAATTGCCTCCGGCAAAATCTGGTGTAAAATTAATAGATGCCGATAATGTGGCTGAATTAGTACGCTTACTGAATGAGGAAGCAAAAGCAATTTAATTTTTGATCAATAAATTATAATAAAAATGGTATTAATATATGTGGATCAGGCAGATGGCCATATTAAAAAATCTGGTTTAGAAGCCCTTACCTATGGAGCAGCTTTGGCCATTCAAATGGGTGTACCGGCAGAAGCAATTCTTTTGGGTACAACTACAGAAAACCTTGCATTGCTTGGTAGTTATGGTATTTCAAAAGTACACCATGCGGGTAGCGAATCATTGAATACGATGGATGCTCAAGTATATGCAAAAGTCATAAGTGAAGCTGCTACAAAAACAGGTGCTACGGTAATTATTTTTAGTCATAACCCTACGGGTAAAGCGGTGTCAAGCCGTGTATCTGCAGCACTAAAAGCAGGGTTAGTGGCTGGGGCAGTTGCACTGCCTGATACATCAAATGGTTTTTCTGTAAAAAAATCTGTGTTTAGTGGAAAAGCTTTTGCGCATATTGCTATTCAATCGGGAGTAAAAGTGATATCCATCAATCCGAATAGTTTTTACATAAAAGCCGATGCTGCTGGCACAGCTACAGTGGAGACATTTGTACCTACAGCCCAAAACGCTAAAATAACTGTAACAGCCGTAAATAAGGTAACTGGTGAAGTACCACTTACAGAAGCAGAAATAGTAGTAAGTGGAGGTCGTGGTTTAAAGGGTCCTGAAAATTGGGGTATTGTAGAAGACCTTGCAAAAGTGCTGCACGCAGCTACTGCCTGTAGCCGCCCTGTGGCAGATGCGCACTGGCGTCCACACCATGAGCATGTGGGACAAACGGGTTTTCAGGTGGCACCCAATTTATATTTTGCCATTGGCATATCTGGAGCCATACAACATTTAGCAGGAGTAAATAGAAGTAAGACGATAGTAGTTATTAATAAAGATGCAGAAGCACCATTTTTTAAAGCCGCAGACTATGGTATAGTTGGTGATGCTTTTGAAGTAGTACCAAAGCTTACAGCAGCAATTAAACAACTTAAAGGTATCAACTAAAACAATGTCCTTTAAATATTAACCTCCTTCGGGAGGTTTTTTTGATGTATATCGAGTTAGTTTTTCAATTTATGCCATTTGGCTTTAGCTACATCTACCAACTGAAATGCATCTGGCGAAATTTTTAAAATAAACACAGCGGCTATAATAATGAAGGAATATATGGCAGACCTCAGCACCATTGCAGACCAACCACTTATATTTTGAAAACAATAATATACTACAGCAAATGCTACAATGCCAACTATTAGAGTGTATAATGTTTTGATAGTGAATGGTTGCATTTTAAACTTTCTCCTTATAAACTCAAACCTAACAAAATTATATACAGAATAGGCAATCAATTCAGCATAAGCAGAGCCAATGAAGCCAGTAGATTTTATAAAAAAATAATTGAGTGGTATCAATAACAATAATAAAAGTACGCCACTTAAAAACTCAAATTTCCAAAAATTGGATGCGGCTATTACGGTGCCATTGAGGCCGGTGCCGGCATCTATAATTTTGAGCATGCCCAGCACAAACATAGCTCTGATGCCCAGTGCATAATCTTCTTGAATGTTTAATACTTGTAGCCCATCTTTTGCATTGAGCCATACATTGCCAAAAATCAGAATAGCCAGCAATAGCATATTGATACAACTACGTTGATAGATACGATGTATTTCTCCATAATTTTTATCCTTCCATGCTCTTACCAAAACCCCGGTAGCAATGGATTGAATGCTGCGCTGTGGTATTTGTATGAGATTGGATGCATACAATGCCAAGCTAAAAATGGCAGTTTGCTCCATGCCTTTTAAACTTGCAATGGTAATGCCGGCAATGGTTTGACCCATAGTGGTTATAATGGTGCCACCATAAATTAAAAGCTGCATACCAGTCATTTTTTTACGATATTTGATAGTGGCTCTGCTGGGTTTGATGGTAAGATGTATTAACTTCTTTTGCCATAAAAATATAATGAGTGTGAGTGCAAGTATGATGTATAGCAATGAAAACAATAGTATAAATTGATGAAAACTTATCCATTGAAATATATATAGCATAATCATCAAAAAGGTAAGGAGCCGCATGCCTGTTTCCCTCAGAAAATTGGTAAGTACCGTTTTTTGCATAGCCCACATATAGCCTTCAAATACACTATAAAAAGTAATGCCACAGGCAAACACAAAAATCCAGTGATAATAGTCCACCAATATGGACGCATTTCCGGAAAATTTTTGTATGACAAATGGTTCTACAAAATAGCCTGCTATGCATACACATGTAAATCCAATGACAACCATTGTAAGTGATCTGCCCAATAAATCATTTTCCGAATCGGGAATATTGTCCTTGTAATAGGGATAAAATTTATAGAGCACGGCTATGACCCCAAGACAGGAGAGGATATAAATATTGTTGCCAATATCAAAAAAAAGCCTAGTGAGGGCATATTGCTCCTTTGTAAAACTTCCATTTTTTACAAAAAGGTAGGTATTTACAGCACCAATGCCTACTCCAATGTACACCAAAAGGCTACTGTAGATACTCTGTTTTCTTATGCCTGACATACGGATGGAAATGCTGTTTTAAGGCTTTATTTCTTTGATACGGATGTAAAAATTATTTTCAATCCATTGTGCATCAAAATATTTTGAATTGACTTTTACCCATTTTTCGGTAATGGGTTTAACTCTTTTTTCAGCATTATTTTTTTTGAGTACTAATGGCATGTTGAATCCAGCAATACAACTATCCCAGCGCATACAAATTTTATTTTTTCCTTCATGGTAATAGCTCAATTGGGGTATCATAGTATTGCTGAGGTATTGCTCATATACTTTATTAAAATTGATGCCACTCTGTGTATTGATATATGCTTCTACTTGTTTACTATCTACCGTTTGGTGATAAAATGTGCTTTGCAAACCCCTTAATATATTTCTCCATTTTTCTGTATTATTAATCACATGGCGTATTGTATGGAGCATATTGCTTCCTTTATAATACATATCCCCACTGCCCTCACTGTTTACACCATAAGCCCCTTTGATGGGTATATCATTTTTTATACTTTTTCTTATGCCTTTATTGTATTCATTGCCTGCGGCTTCCCCATACATATATTCTGTAAAAAGGGTTTCTGTATAGTTTGTAAATCCTTCATGCACCCACATATCTGCTATATCATTTGTGGTAATGTTATTGCCAAACCATTCATGACCACTTTCATGTATGATGATAAAATCCCAAAGTAAACCCCACCCGGATCCTGAGAGGTCTGTGCCTCTGTATCCGTTTTTAAATCCATTGCCATAGGCAACAGCACTCTGATGTTCCATACCCAAGTGTGGTGCTTCTATTAGCTTATATCCATCTTCATAAAAAGGGTATGGACCCATCCATTTTTCAAAACATTGCAGCATTTGTTTTACCTGCTTAAACTGTGGTTCTGCCTGTTTTTTATGATAGTCTAATGTCCAATAATTAATATCCAGTTTTCCTTTTTCTCCCTCAAATATTTCCTGCCAATTTTCATACATGCCTATATAAGGAATGATATTGTAATTATTGATAGGATTGACAACTTCCCATTTCCAGGCATTCATTCTATTTTGAACTGGTTTTGTATCTATAAGTCTTCCATTTGCAATTGCTTTTAGTGTATCAGCTACAATCATCGTAAGGGAAGCACCTCTATCTGGTTCGTCGGCCTGATAATCTTTGCAAGGATACCATACTGAAGCACCCAGCCCTTGACAGGCCACACTCATCCACGGCCTTCCTAAGCTATCTTTTTTCCATATCCAGCCACCATCCCAAGGTGGGCGTACGGCCTCACGAGGAGTGCCACTATATTCTATCAAAATTTTGCCTTCATTGCCTGCATAGAATTTATCCGTTTGAATATGATATACAAAGGGACTTACCTGCTTTGCAGCTACCATTTTCCCATTTTGTGTAATGGATGAAATGGTTAATGGACTTTGCAAATCTATTTGCATTATTGTGCTGCTATTATTGAGCACTTTATATGTAATGCCACAGGTGGCTTTGATGGATTTGGTATTAAAATCGGGAGTAACGGTAATATCATATCGTTGTACATCCCACCAGCTGCGTTCTGCTGTATTACTGCCACGTAGGGTATCCGCTTTGGTAAATGGCTGTGCTATAGTGGGCTGCAGAATATTAAAAAGTAAAAATGCGATGAGTAAATTTTTATTGAGGATGCACCTGTTCATACGGCAATGATAGGCAATAATGGTAAGATGGTACATATCTATTTCACTTACAGAAAAGTTGAATCATTGAATATGGAATACAGATATTTTTTGCATCATACCATTTGAATTATATTCGTGCATTGATACAAGATAAAAACCATTTACAAAATGACCAGGAATTGCTGGATGCTTTTTACAAAGAAAAAGATAACCGCTTACTTGGGCCTCTGTTACAGCGTTATACCCTTTTGCTTCTGGGTGTGTCCATGAAATATTTAAAAAATGAAACGGAAGCAAGAGATGCAGTACAACAAGTTTTTATGAAAGTAATACAAGAGCTGCAGCATACACAGGTTACCTATTTTAAAAGCTGGTTGTATATGATTGCAAAAAATCATTGTTTGATGCAAATTCGAAATAGACAGTCAAAGCCATTTATAATGGATACAGATGACGTTCAGATTTCTGAAGAACCGGATAATTGGGAAGTGCATATTGATAAAGAAAAAAAATTTGTTTATTTACAGCAGAGTTTAGATGAATTGAATGAAGATCAGAAACTTTGTATCCATTTGTTTTATGTAGAAAAAAAATCATACAGAGAAATAACAGATACAACAGGTTATAGTATGCTTCAAGTAAAAAGTTTTATACAAAACGGAAAAAGGAACCTGAAAATATTAGTAGAAAAAAAGCAGCAAAATGAATCAGGAAGAATTCGATAAAATATTTATTGATGAAAAGGATACACCCTCGGATCATGAACTGCTGCAATATGCTGCTGATGAAGCTGATGCATCTACTCAGCACAGAGTAGAATCCGCTCTACAGGATGACCCTTTTGTGCAAGATGCGCTGGATGGGATTTCTGTTATGCAGCAAAAAGAAAATATTCCTGCTGTTATTGATTTGCTGAATCAGAAGCTGCATAAGGATTTGCGAAGCCGTCAAAAAAAATCCAAAAGAGGTATTGAAAATATTAATCTGATATTTCTTGCCTGTTGTGTATTGCTCTTAATTATTTTGATTGTTGCTTATTTTTATTTTTTTGTGAACTGAACCTAATTTAAGCTATTGATTTTCTTAATGTGTTACAATGTTGCTTATATAGAACAAAATATTGAAATACTTGAGCAACGATATGCGGGTATTTATTCCACGGAGTGGAATAAAAAATCAATACCAAAAATATTACCTATTTATTTTTTTGTGAGTGGGTTCTCTCATCCTTTGCTTCCAATTATTAAGCATGATGGCATTTTCCTCTATAGCTGGGGTTTGATACCCACATGGGTAAAAGACGAACAAACGGCCAGAGAGATTCAGGTAAAAACTTTGAATGCAGTGGGCGAAACAGTTTTTGAAAAAGCATCCTTTAAGAAAAGTATACTTACTAAACGATGCCTACTGCCTGTGCATGGATTTTATGAATGGCAGGATTACAAAAAATTGAAATATCCATACTATATACAACCAAAAGATGGCTCCTTATTTTCATTGGGATGTGTATATGAGAACAATATTGATTATTCTACAGGAGAAGTGACCAATACATTTAGCATAGTTACCACTACGGCAAATCCATTAATGGAAAAAATTCATAACCTTAAAAAGCGAATGCCTTTAATCATAAAACGGGAAGATGAAAAAAAATGGATAGACCCTCATTTATCTGTAGAAGCAATAAAAAATTTAATCCAACCCTTCGATGAAAATAAAATGAAGGCATACACTATTTCAAAAAATGCAAGCAATTCAAAGTTTGATCGTAATGTGCCTGAAATAATAACGCCACATGTGTATAGCGAATTGTCAGAAATAATTCAATCCCGACTATTCTGATTTTTGAATGGAGGCTGAAACGCAGTGTGGATGTGCAATGGAGCATGGTTGCAATCATAATAGATACAAGATTGTGGAGTGAGGTTAGTGTAAAAAATATATACCTATTTGGGTAGAATTATAACCATTTCAGATAGTATTATAGCTGCACATGTGTAAAGCATTTGTAAAATAAATGTTGTGGGCAATAAACTGGCAAATTAATTGTTTAGAGATGGCGCAGTTAGTCATATCCATTATCAAGGAAAAACATTTGCTATGTTTAAGAAAATCTGTTTTCTATCTATACTTAGTTTTTTTACATTATCATCCATGCAAAATCTTTCTTCGGAAATAGGGCCGGGTGATCCAATAAAAAATATGCCTACTCTTTTAAGTAATGAACCGACAGCAGCTGTTAGCACTTGGATTGATTCATTATACACACACCTATCTCTTGAGGCTAAAGGGTTAGATAAAACAGCATGGTATGCAGCCTGTAAGGGATATCAATACATGTTGTATAAAAAACAACTCAGAAAATCAAATTTGCTTACTATTTGCGATTACAGCAAGAGCAGCACAGAAAAAAGGTTTTATGTAATTGATATGGTGCAGGAAAAAGTTTTGCATTTTACCTGGGTGGCTCATGGTCGTAATTCAGGTACAGAATATGCTACCGCTTTTTCTAATAAAGCTGATAGTTATAAGAGCAGTCTTGGATGTATGCTTACAGCAGAAACATATATAGGTGGCAATGGATACAGCCTACGCTTAGATGGTAAAGAAATTGGTATTAATAATAATGTTAGAAATAGGGATATTGTAATACATGGCAGTCAATATGTAAGTATGGATAGGGCCAGGGCTGGTATGATGATGGGCCGTAGTTTTGGATGCCCAGCATTGCCAGATGTTTCTGCAAAAAAAATTATTGATTGCATAAAAGGTGGTTCCTGTTTTTTTGCTTGGTATCCTCAAACCAGTTACGCCAAAAACAGCCGTATTATGAATGCTGAATTTATTTGGCCAATATCAAAAACATTTATACAACCAGTATTAGCAGACAGTTGTACAACACATCAAGATACTGTGGCTATATGTAATCAGGAAAGTAATGCAGTTCTAAAGTAAGTGTAGTCATACCATTCAGACTACTCCTTTTTTAGCGATATAAATTGTAGGAAGAATTAAATTTTATTGGTATTTCATGAAAAGCATCTGGCTTAAGGCATCAATTCACCAGCTCCTGCAACTTCATAATTAATTCTTCACCCCTCAAATTTTTTGCAATTATTTTTCCGTTAGGATCAATCAGCATATTGGCCGGAATGCCTGTAATATGATATTTTAATGCAGCGTCATTTTTCCAAAATTTCAAATCGCTGATATGGCTCCAGGTAAGCTTATCTTCTCCAATGGCTTTTAACCAATTGGGCATATCCTTATCCAATGAAACACCTAAAACGGTGAAATTTTTATCCTTAAATAGTTGGTATGCCTGTACTACATTAGGATTTTCTAAGCGACAAGGTTTACACCAACTTGCCCAAAAATCTACCAATACAAATTTACCCTTAAACTGATTTAAACTCACCGGTTTTCCAGATGTATCAGGCAGGGTAAAATCAATAGCATCGGTACCCACAGCACCAATTTTATCCCGTACAATTACATCCTGAATATTTTTTGAAAACCTACTGTTTACAGCATCTCCTGTCAATTGTTTAAATCTTTTTTCCAGAAGAAAAACATCTTTATTAGGTTCTGTATCGTAGCTATAAGCAAGCAATAAAGCAGCCGCAGGTGAACCAGCTTTGCGTGTCATAAAACGATCAATAGCACTCTGATACAAATTGTAAGCAGTATTTAGTACTACCATCATTGAATCTCTGAAAATTGGATCCGGAGACATCTGCATTTGATTGCGATAGTATGCAGTATAATCATTGAGTGGTTTTATCTGATAAATGAATTCCTCGTAATCATAATTATATTTTGAGCCAACCACCTGCACATCAGAAAAATCTTCTTTAGATCCGTTAATGGTGATGTTATCATTGCCCATAAATAATACAAAATGCTTATTGATATCTGGCATAGTTATTACATGTGCATCCGGGTTTTTTGCATTTCCTTTAAGCATAAATTTTCCCTTCATTACTGTGGCCTTTGCAAGGGTATCATCTCCGGAGTAATCTACTAGATATGCCTTTGTATTATCCGGTATCATTTGCAAATTGCCATTTATTGTAAAGCCTGCTACCGGCGTTTTAGCAGTTTGCGCATTGCCCATTAAATGGATACATAATACAACCATGCATCCTAAAAATTTATTTCTCATTATTATTTTATAAATGTCTTTTCTCAAGTATTTCTGTGACGTGCTGCAAATTAAAACCTTTCATTTGAAGTAAAATGAGATAATGGAATAGCAAGTCGGCTGCCTCATTGAGAAAAAGGTCATCATTATTGTCTTTGCTTTCAATGACTAACTCTATTGCTTCTTCTCCCACTTTTTGTGCTACTTTATTGATGCCCTTAGCAAATAAGGATGCCACATAAGAATTGTCCGGAGACATTTTTTTTCGCTGCGCAATGATGTATTGAAGCGTTGAAAGAAAATCAGTGGATGTGTTGACTTCACCCCAACAAGTATCTGCCCCTGTATGGCATACAGGCCCAATTGGCGTGGCTTTTATAAGAATTGTGTCTGCATCGCAATCTGAAGTCATGCTATCCAGCATGAGATAGTGGCCACTCGTTTCTCCCTTTGTCCATAATGCCTTTCTGCTGCGGCTATAGAAAGTAACTTTACCTGTTTGTTGGGTTATATTTATGGATGCTTCATTCATAAAACCAAGCATTAAAACCTTGCCTGTTTTACTATCCTGCACTATAGCCGGCATGAGTGCATCAGGGTACTTTGAAAAGTCTAATTGCATATTGTTAAAATTATTTATTGGTCAAAATCTTACATGAATTTTTTCATTAGATAGATACTCTTTTAAGTCAGGGATAGCAATTTCTTTAAAATGAAAAACGCTTGCGGCCAATGCTGCATCTGCTTTTGCAATAGTAAATACATCTGCAAAATGCTTCATGCTTCCCCCACCTCCACTTGCTATAACAGGAACAGAAATTTTTTCGGATATTTGTTGTGTAATGTCTAAAGCAAACCCTGCTTTGGTACCATCATGATTCATGGAGGTAAGTAGTATTTCGCCGGCACCTTCATTCGCTACTTGTGCAGCCCAGTCTATACATTTCACGTTAGTGGCCACACGTCCACCATTTAGATACACATACCATTCGCCATCTGGCGCCTGTTTAGTATCTATTGCCAACACCACACATTGACTACCAAATGCTTTTGCTATCTGACGTATAAGTGCCGGATTTTTAAATGCAGCTGTATTGATAGAAACTTTATCTGCTCCATTTTCTAAAAGAATATTTACATCATCTACAGCACTTACTCCTCCACCTACGGTGAAAGGAATATTGATATGATGTGCAATTTTATTTACAAGATTTGCAAGGGTTTTTCTTTTCTCAACAGTAGCAGTAATATCAAGAAAAACTAATTCATCTGCACCCTGAGTTGCATAAAAGGCCCCAAGTTCTACTGGGTCTCCGGCATCTCTCAGATTTTCAAACATGGTGCCTTTTACAGTTCTGCCATCTTTAATATCGAGGCAAGGAATAATACGCTTTGCTAATGCCGATCCGCTTGCTTGATTTACTGAATGATTCATGTGTTGTACTTACTCAATTCTTTTAATGTTATTCTGTTTTCATAAATTGCTTTTCCTACAATGATTCCGCTACAACCCACACCTTGCAATGCTTCCACATCTTTGATACAACTTACACCACCACTTGCCACTAATCTTACAGTAGGGAAAAGGTCAATTATTTTTTTATATAAATCGATTGCCGGGCCTTCTAATTTTCCATCTTTAGACACATCTGTACAAAAAATATTATACAATCCATTTTCTATATAATGAGCAATAAATGCATCTATATGGATATCAGATTTTTCCATCCACCCGTTGATGGCAATTAAGTTGTCTTTTACATCTGCTCCTAAAAAAAATTGCTCCGCTCCATATTTTTTTATCCATGATTCAAAAAGCATTTTATTTTTTACTGCCAGACTGCCAATTGTAGCATAAGTAGCTCCTGCATTGAAGCAGTGTTGTAGATCCAATTCTGTTTTTATACCCCCACCAAAATCTATTTTCAATTTTGTTTTGGATGCAATGTTTTCTAATACTTTCCAGTTTACTACTGTACCTGCTTTTGCTCCATCTAAATCAACAATATGCAAACGGGTAAACCCCGCAGATTCAAATAGCAAAGCCATATCTAACGGATGGTCATGATATATTTTTTGCTGCGCAAAATCTCCCTCTGTCAGTCGCACACATTTGCCATTTATGATATCAATAGCCGGTATAATTTGCATTTCTCTTTTTAAATATTATGAATAAAGTTTTTTAAAATTTGCTCCCCAATTGCAGCACTCTTTTCCGGATGAAACTGCACCCCATAAAAATTATTTTTATGCAAAGCGGCACTATAGTCCATTTCATAATTTGCTGTAGCAATGGTATCCAAACCTGTAGCGGCATAGTATCCATGTACGAAATAGCAATATGCATTGTTTTCTATACCCTCAAACAAATTTGTTTTTAAATGTTTTATCTGATTCCATCCTATTTGTGGCACTTTATATTGTTGTTTATCCAGAGGAGTAAATTTTTTGACTTGCTCGTTAAATATGCCCAAACAATTGGTATTGTTTTCTTCAGAAAAATTGCACATCAGTTGCATCCCAAGACAGATACCTAATACTGGTTGCTTTAAATTAATGATTAACTGATCCAAATTTCTTTCTTTTAAATATTGCATTGCTGTACTTGCTTCTCCTACTCCGGGAAAAATTACTTTATCAGCCGCAGCAAGTAGATCAGCATCATCAGACACAATTGCTTCTATCTGTATGCGCTCCAATGCATATAATACACTTTGAATATTGCCAGCATTGTATTTGAGGATTACAATTTTATTTGACATCTTATTGGACTGTTTCATTTATTTTTGACTAATGCGGTAGTAGTTCAGTTGGTAGAACATTAGCTTCCCAAGCTAAGGGTCGAGAGTTCGAATCTCTTCTACCGCTCTTTTTCTGATTCAATTTTTGATGCTTTGAATAAATGTGTTTGTATCTGTTCTTACATCTGTACTCCATTCTAAAAATTTGATATATGCACTGCCAATAATGGCACCATCAGCATGTAAACATGCGGCATCAAAACTTGTTTTATCTTTTATGCCAAAACCTACTAATACTGGATTTTTTAAATGCATAGATTGTAGATGTATCAGATACTTACTTACCTGTTCCATATTTTTTTCAGAACCTGTGGTAGATGAAGATGTAACTGCATAGAGAAATGCATCACTACATTTATCCATTAATCGAATGCGTTCTTCACTTGTTTCAGGAGTGATTAGAAAAATGAAATCTAAACCATATTTTCTTAGCAGATCTGCATATTCATTTTGATATTCATGTAGAGGTAAATCGGGCAGTATCAATGCCTGCACTCCAGCCTTAGCAGCATCTGCACAAAAAAGCTCAAACCCATATTGTAAAATAGGATTCAAATAACCCATTAAAATTAATCCTGCTTTTATTTTGCCTACCGGCAATGATTGGAGCTGATGCAGCAACAATGGAAGTGTCATTCCATTCTGCAATGCTACCGTATTACTCTGCTGTATGATTGGGCCATCGGCCAATGGATCGCTATAGGGTATGCCTATCTCAATAAGATCTACTCCAAAATCATCTAATGCAGTTATTATTTCGGTCATGCTACCTATTTCAGGATACCCTGCTGTAAAATAAATATTGAGTACTTTATGATGGGCAGCTTGTATTATATTTTTTATGCGCTTCATAGTGATTATAAATAGTTCATGTATGTGGCAAGATCTTTATCCCCCCTTCCACTTAAACAAATAACAACTTTGTCTTTTTCTGATAACGTTAACTTATGCAGAATATGCAATGCATGTGCCGTTTCTAAAGCGGGTATAATACCTTCCGTTTTTGAAAGATGTATAGCCGCTTCTACAGCTTCAGCATCTGTGGCACTCATAAATTTTGCTCTACCGGTTTGATATAAATATGCATGTAATGGCCCAATACCTGGATAGTCTAATCCCGCAGAAATGCTATGTGGCTCTATTACCTGTCCATCATTTGTTTGCATGAGTAAGCTCTTACTTCCATGCAATATGCCCATAGTGCCAAGCTGAGTTGTGGCAGCTGTTTTGCCACTATTTATTCCCTCACCCGCAGCTTCAACTGCTATTAGTTGTACATCTTCTTGTTCAATAAAATGATAGAATGCTCCAGCTGCATTACTCCCTCCTCCGACACATGCTAGTACATGCGTAGGATTTTCATTTCCTGTGTTGTATAGCAGTTGCTTTTTTATTTCTTCACTGATTACACTTTGCAATTTTGCTACCATATCCGGATATGGATGCGGCCCTACGACACTTCCAATAATATAATGTGTATTTTCTGCATGATTGATCCAGTCTCTTATGGCTTCATTGGCAGCATCTTTTAATGTTTTGCTTCCACTTGTGGCGGGAATAACTTTTGCCCCAAGCATTTTCATGCGTGCCACATTTGGAGCCTGCCTTGCAATATCTTTTTCTCCCATATATACAATGCATTCTAAACCCCTCAAAGCGCATACAGTGGCAGTAGCCACGCCATGCTGACCAGCACCTGTTTCGGCAATGATTCTCTTTTTTCCAAGCCTCTCCGCTATCAATATTTGCCCAATTGTGTTATTGATTTTATGCGCACCTGTATGACACAAATCTTCTCTTTTTAAAAAAATATTTGTCTTAAACTGTTTGCTTAATCTTGTAGCAAAATATAAGGGAGTTGGCCTTCCTACATAATCTTTCAACAAACTATGATACGCTTGCTGAAACGCTGTATCTTCAATGATAGACAAATAATTCTTTTGTAATGTTTCCACATTTCTAAAGAGCATTTCGGGAATATAAGCTCCTCCAAATGAACCATAATATCCATATTCATTAGGGTCTTTATTTATTTTTTCCATCACATCATTTTGATTTATCATAATTGTATTCTCCCATTCTTTTTATGTATGATTTAGTGCTGTTATAAATTGTTTTATCCTCTTCATATCTTTAATGCCGGGCATGAGCTCAAACCTACTGTTTACATCTAGAGCAAATAAATCTTTGGCTACTTTATCCTGCCTGAAAAATTTTATATTGGTACAATCATCTTCTCCTATTCCACCACTTAAAAAATATGGTTTTGCAATATTTTTTCCTTTTAATATATCCCAATTAAATTGCTTTCCAGTACCACCAAAAACCGAATCACCAGAAGTGTTTGCGGTATTGCCAGCTGTATCAAAAAGATACATATCTGCTACCTCTATATAATCTTTTAACTTCCACTCAAGATGCTCTTTTTCTGAAATTCGGAATGCTTTGATTACAGAAATATAATTTGATATTCGTTCACAAAAATGCGGCGTTTCATCACCATGTAATTGTACTAAATATAGCCCACACTGATCTACCGTTTTTATTATCTCTTCCTCTGTTGCATTTACAAATACTCCTACTTTATTAATGTTTCCTTTTATTGATTTTATATCAGCGGCTTTTAAATGTTGGTACACATATCTCGGCGATTTTGGATAAAAAATAAACCCTCCAAATGATACTCCCATAGCATCTAACTGATATACTTGATCAACCTGTGTTAATCCACATACTTTTAACCTCATGCTTCAAGATTTTTTACGAATTGCTGAAATGCTTCACCAGGATTTGACTGCTTCATAAATACTTCTCCTGCCAAAAATCCACTGAACCCATTCTTCCTAAAATGCCTTACTTCATCTACCGATTGAATGCCACTTTCTGCTATCAATATTTTCCCTTTTGGAATTTGCTGTGACATTCTAATACTCTGCTCTATATCTACTTGAAATGTATTTAAATTTCTGTTATTAATGCCTATCATTAAAGTATCTTCACAGATATGGCCTATTTCATTTTCATCATGCAATTCTAAAATAACTTCCATTTGATATGCTTTTGCTGCTGCCGATAAATCCTTTACTTGCATTGGTGTTAAACAGGATGCTATCAATAAAATTACATCCGCACCAAATGATCTCGCCTCTGCTATTTGCCATGCATCAATGATAAAATCTTTTCTGAGTATTGGTCTGGTAGTCAACTGTCGAGTGGCCAATAAATCATCTAAAGAACCTCCGAAATATTGCTCATCTGTCAATATAGAAATTGCAGCCGCCGATGCATCATAAAATGGAATGACCTGCTGTGGTTCTATATCTTCATTGAACCATCCTTTACTTGGACTCTTTCTTTTAAACTCGGCTATAATACCCGATGTATTTGCTGAAATTAAAGCGTCGAATAAAGAACGCCGGGTAGCATGCCAATAAAAACCTTCATCTATAAAACGCTGAATGGAACAGAGTGGTTTGAAAAAGGCAAGTTCTTCTTTTTTTGTTGCTATTATTTGATGTAGAATGGACATGGCGGAATGTGGGGTGAAGTCTCTGACTTCGTAATATTTTATGTACTTTATAGTTTTAAACTATTGTTAGAGGATCAATTTCAATTTTGTTGTTTTCAATTAAATAGGATGCTGCACTAGAAAAGATGTATGCCTTTTGATCAATTACAATTTTTTTACGAACAGGTTCATATTCAATTTTATTTTTCCATTGTAATGCTTCATCCATTGTATTTACTATAAAGGGGCAACTATTATTTGTCCATATTTGATAATCTTCATTTCGAGTATGCCTTGATGCATAGTAACCAAATTGATGCAGCATCCATAACCTTCTTTCTTCATCTTCAGTTTGAATTATTTTCATCATGAGGTGATGCGTGTACTTCTTGTAGTCTCTGATAAAATCACTTAGCATGAAAGGAATATTGGCTTTTAACATTAAAAGTAAATAGGAAGGCATAACACAAAATGCATAGAGCGATATACCTTTATTCTTTCTTCCAAATTGAAGTGAATCAATAAGAATATCACGATAATTTGCATGTGTAAATAAATCAATATACCCACATACCTCAAACTTGAGTGAATGAATTGTATTTTGCTCCTTAATGGCAGGTTTGTATTTCCCTTCTTTCATTTTTTTATTTTAATATACAGTCAGAGACTGTAAAGAACATATGATCTCACGAAGTCAGAGACTTCGTCCTACTGCATCTCCACCAATCTTTCTAAACAATTCCAAGCCTTTCCACTTTCCAAGCTAACAACTGCCGCATTAAAAGCATCATCATATACCCCATATTTCCCCGTACAGAAAAGTCCCATCGCAGCATTTGCAAGCACTACTGCATTTTGTGCCCAGCTGCCTTCTCCTTTCAAAATTTTGATAAAGATTTTTGCTGCATCATCCGGGGATTGGCCACCAAGAATATCTTCGGCATGTACCAATCTTTTGCCCAAAAATTCAGCACTAAGAATCTGTTCTCCATTTTGGGTAATCACTTTTGTGTCGTTGGTAAGTGATATTTCATCATAACCATCGAGGCCATGAATGATGGTAAATGGTTTAGCTGTTTGTTGTAGCAGATAGTTATAAAGTCTGGCCATTTCCAAATTAAAAACACCAATAAGTTGATAAGCTGGATTCGCAGGATTAACCAAAGGGCCGAGCATATTAAAAAAAGTGCGAGTAGCCAGATTTTTCCTGATAGGTGCTACTGCTTTCAATCCGGGATGAAATAAGGGAGCATGCAAAAAACACAAACCTGCAAATTCCAGTTCCCGCTCTAATTTAGCTTTATCGTTAGAAAAATGATAGCCAATATTTTCCATTACATTAGATGAACCACTAACGGATGATGCACCATAATTGCCGTGTTTAGTTACTTTTTGATGAGCACCTGCTACTATAAAGCAGCTCAGTGTGGATATATTAAAAGTATTTTTATTGTCACCACCGGTGCCCACAATATCCAATGTGTCATAATCTTCAAATGCAATAGGGATGCAGAGTTCAAGCAGTGCGTCTCTAAAACCCATTAGCTCTTCAATCGTAATACTTCGCATTAGGAATAACGTAACGAATGCAGTTACTTCATGTTCGTTAAATTGATGTTGACCGATTTGCAGCAATACATTTTTTGCTTCCAATCTGGTCAGGGTTTTGTGTTCGAAGAGATATAATAGTATTTTTTTCATAGAATCGAATTAAGATTGTAACCAGTTTTTAAGTATTCTTTCACCATCTGGAGTAAGTACACTTTCCGGGTGAAATTGCACTCCATTGATATCAAAAGTTTTATGAGCCAGAGCCATGATATAATTATTTTCATCCCTTGCTGTTATTTCTAATTCATCAGGAAAATTTTCTTCACTTACTACCCAGCTATGATAGCGGCCAGCTTCTATTGGAGAGTTAAGACCATCAAAGAGCAAATCATTTTTCAAGATATGAACAGGAGTAGAAACACCATGATAAACCTGCTCCAGATTAATAAGAGAAGCGCCAAAGTTTTCAGCAATAGCTTGATGGCCCAAGCATACGCCCAACATACTTTTACTTGCAGCATATTCATTAATCAAAGGCAAAAGCAAACCTGCTTCTATGGGGATACCGGGTCCAGGAGAGAGTATAATTTTATCATAGTCTTTTACTTTTTCTAACGGTAGCATATCATTTAGAAATACATCCACTTTGCAATGCATTGTTTTTTCTACATAATGCACTAAGTTGTATGTAAAAGAATCATAATTATCAAAAACAAGAATTTTCATTATTATTGATTAGTGTGAATTAATGAGTGTGGCAGTTTCAATAGCGGTTTTAAGTGCACCCAATTTATTATTTACTTCTTGCAATTCATTCGCAGGAATACTTGCGGCTACAACACCTGCTCCTGCTTGATAGAACAAGGTATTACTTTTACTTAGGAATGTGCGAATCATAATGGCCTGATTAAAATTTCCATCCAAACCGATAGCTCCTACACATCCACCATAGTAAGATCTTGCCGTCGGTTCTAAATTATCAATCAGTTGTATGGCTTTGTATTTTGGGGCACCCGAAAGTGTACCTGCTGGAAAAGTTTTGCCAAGCAGATATAGAGCGTCTGTGCCTTTTGGGATAGCCGCTTTCACTTCACTTACTAAATGAATAACATGACTATAAAATTGTACTTTCTGAAAATCTGCCACATATACATCAGGGCAAATTCTGCTTAAGTCATTCCGGGCTAGATCAACCAACATAGTATGTTCTGCTTTTTCTTTAGGATCATGTTGAAGGGCAAGAGCCAAAGCCGCATCATCTTCATCATTGCCCGTTCTTTTAAAAGTACCTGCTATAGGGTGAAGTGTAGCAATACCATCCTGTATCGTTAATTGCGACTCCGGACTACTACCAAATATTTTATAATCTCCATAATCAAAATAAAATAAATAAGGAGATGGGTTAATGCTGCGCAATGCACGATATACATTAAATTCATCTCCAGTAAAAGATTGTTCAAACCTGCGGCTCAGCACTATTTGAAACACATCACCCCGCATACAATGTCGAATGCCCTGCTCCACCATTTCGAGATATTCTCCATTGGTCATATTACTTTTTTCAGGGCCTGTTGTAGCAAAAGGGTATAGCGGTAAATCCCTGCTTTTAATCAAAGATTCTACTGCCATCAGATCACTTTCAATACCTGCTATAATATTCTCACACAAAAACATTTCATTTTTAAAATGATTCATAACAATCACATATTGATAGAGCCTGTAGCGAAATCCCGGAATGCCACAAGAGCCCGGTTTATCATTTCTAAAACTAATATTTTCAAATAATGGAATACTATCATAAGCAGTATAGCCAAATAATGATTGAGCTGCGGCTGCCACTTTTAATGAAGGCTTTATTATGTCAAAGGATTGAAGATAGTATGCAGTAAGTGTAGGAAGTTTGCTATCTTGATTTATCTTTTTACGTTCCGATTTTCTACCCGGAAGTTTTATTTCTAACAATTCATTGTCCTTCAATTCAATGCCAGCTATGGCGTTGATACAAATAAATGAATGGCTATTAGCAGCGGCATGGCTATCGGCACTTTCCATTAAAATAGTATCTCTAAATCTATCCCTTAATCGCAGGTAAATACCAACGGGAGTATGTACATCACCATATAATTTTTTAACCCTTGTTTCAATCCTAATTTTTTGCATATCTAAAAAAATTCAAAACATAAAAAAACCCCGCCATAAGCGGGGCCGTAATCAAATACAATAGCAATAAGCTACAAGCCCCGTATAGAGTTTGTATGCCACCACCACTGCATTTGACTTATTAATTTCATTGATGCAAATATGGGTTTATATTTTAGACTGCCAAATTTTTTGTACAATAGTGTAATGGTTTTAAAAAATATAAAAAGAAGACCTACTAAAAGGGCATAGAAATTGAAATCCAGCCAAAAAGTATGATAAACTATTTAAATGAACCACGCTGTATAGCTTTATATTTTGGGGTAGTTGAACATATGCCTATGCAATATCAACATATCCATGTGACCATAAAAATTTATCCTTTTAAGTACCCATAGCGCATCAACAACTATAGGCCCTCATTTAAATATTTGTAAACTTTATTTTGTAATGTGTCAATAATCCTACTATTCTCCTGTTTTAAATTCTACTCTTCTGTTTTGTGCTCTTCCTGCTACTGTTGCATTATCTGCTTTTGGGTTTTCTATGCCATATCCTGTTGCAGTCAATCTTTCTGAATTTATTCCCTTGCTTGCATCTAATAAACGTGCATTTAAAGATAAATCTATCTGGCTAAACAATCCTTCAAATGCTGTACCTTCTGGTTCTTTGTCTTGGAAAGGATATTGATAAAATGCTCCCGTATATCCTGCACTCACATCCACATGATTGCTTACTCCTTTCCAATATTCAATGTTAAATGCAGGGCGCATTTCTTAAATTTTTGACCATGCTCCATCTTTTAATACATCGCCAATTGATGTATTATTTATGGCTGTAGCTGTGTTAAAGTCTAGAAGAGAAAATCCAAAACCGATTGTACTTCTTTGTTGTGCATTTATTGCACTAACAACTGTGACTGTAAGAAATAAAATGAAAAATTGCTTGATATTTTGTTATTGAATATTATTTTTAAAAATAAAGTATAAAATACATTGAATGTATATGTGGAATACAAAAAATTAATTGTACCCATGAAAAATGAACACTGTTTAGTATTTTACTGCTGCGCAGAATATGTATGCTACTTCTTATCTAATGATAGGGTTGATTAAAGTTTATATCCATCATTTACTTCTATCCAATATCCATCCGGATCTCTAAACCATATTTGGTGTATGCCATCCGGCCTTGTGGTTATGGCTTGTTTTTCTCCTGCCCAGTTCTCAAATTCAATATTATTTTTTGACAGCTTTTCAATAAAAGCATCAAAATCTGCAAGGGTAAAACAAAGATGATTGTTTTTATTGTGTACCATTTCTGAGTCTGCTCCTGATATAAGGTGTAGTTGACTATGCACACCAATCTGAAGCCATGTATGCTTGCCATCATGAAATGGTTCTGGTATGGAATCTAATCCTAAAATATTGGTATAAAATGCTGTTGATATAGCTAAATTATTTACATACTAGATCGGAAGAGCGTCGTGTAGGGAAAGAGTGTCTTCGC
>CALAGJ010000057.1 GCA_937892395.1 uncultured Parafilimonas sp. | reverse complement strand
GATTTTGCTAATGATAATAGTATTTATTTTGGGGTGATTAAATCAGTACTTCTATAACTTTTTATGAAACATATAAATGTTTTAATCTTCATGCTTTTTATTCTTTTTAGCTCATGTAAAAAAGAGTCCACAATTATAGAGGAAGGAACTGGGCCACTTACCGTTGAATTTGATAATGTAGTAGGTAGTGCAGACTTAAATTTAGGAACCGGTTCTTATATAAATAGTAGTGGTGAAAATTTTTCTGTGGATATACTCCGCTACTATGTAAGTAATTTTATTTTTACAAAAACAGACGGCACGGTTTATACTGTACCTCAAGATGATAGCTATTTTTTAGTAGATGAATCAGATGAGGATACACATGAGCCGCTTTTTGATTTGCCTGTAGGTGCATACAAGTCTGTTCAGTTTACCATTGGTGTGGATAGTTTGAGAAGTACAATGGATATTGAAGATCGTACAGGTGTCTTGGATCCTACCGCTGTAGCTGGCGATATGTATTGGGGTTGGAATAGTGGTTATATCTTTTTAAAATTAGAAGGTAAGTCTGCGGCCTCTCCTATGGATGGCGACTTTATGTATCATATTGGAGGATTTGGCGGTTATTCTGCCACTACAATTAATAATATACAAACAGTTACACTCAATTTACAAGAGCGTGGTGTGCCTGAAGTAAAAACTGATGGTAGCAGTAATATTCATCTTTTTGTAGATATTTTAAAACTCTTTGAAGGAGATGAAACAGTAAGTATTGCTACACATCCTATGGAAATGTTTACGCCATATAGCACTACAATTTCAGCAAATTATAAATCAATGTTCTCACATGATCATACTGAAAATGAGTAGGTATGTCACACAAGAAAATATGGATATTCTTGTCTCTTCTGGCAGGCATTTTTGCCTGCCAGAAAGGGATGAATGAATTGCAACTCTACCCTTTGAGCAAGCCTGAGTATTTTCCAAAAACAGTATATGATTTTGACAATAATCAGCTCACAAAGCAAGGTGTGGCATTGGGCATGAAATTATTTTATGACCCAATATTATCTGCTGATAACAGCATTAGCTGTGCCAGTTGTCATATACAAGCATCAGGGTTTGCACATCAGGGTCATGCAAGAAGTCATGGCATTTATAATAAGTTTGGTACTCGAAATGCGCCTGCCATTATCAATTTGGCTTGGTCCCCATTTTTTATGCATGATGGCGGCATTTTCGATTTAGATTTTCAACCCATAGCTCCTATTTCCAACCCGGTGGAAATGGATGAAACAGTTGAGCATGTGTTGGAAAAATTAAGAGCTAATCAAGCCTACAAAAAAATTTTTGCACAGGTATATGGAAATGACAATATCACCACAGCAAATTTTTTAAAAGCACTCAGTCAATTTATGTTGACATGTGTAAGTACTGATGCAAAATATGATAGCGTAAAGAGAGGAGAGGCAGTATTCACAACTGTGGAAAGCCAAGGCTATCAGCTTTTTTTGCAGCATTGCAATCAATGTCATGCTGAGCCATTATTTACAGATAATAGTTTTAGAAATAATGGTATGCCCATCAATCCATCTTTTAATGATAAAGGACGTTCCTTAGTTACCCTTCATGAGGAGGATGATTATAAGTTTAAAGTACCTACATTAAGAAATCTTGCATTTACAGCTCCTTATATGCATGATGGCACAATGACTACATTAAATGATGTTTTTAATCATTATACAGACAATATTCAAAACTATAAAAATTTAGATCCTCTATTGATACAATCCAATGGTAGTGCAGGTATTACCCTAACCAATGAGGAGCAAGCGGCAATATTATCTTTTTTGCTTACGCTCAATGATTATCATTTTGTAACTAATAAAGCATTGGCACCGGAGTAATTGAAACAGTTCTTTTAAAAGGATTATTTTCTACAACAAAAAATTCATAATGAAAAATTATATAGCATTATTCATAAGTTTCTTTTGTACATCAGCAATCTATGCATGCGATATTTGTGGATGTGGTAGTGGCAACAATTATATCGGAATTCTACCCGAGTTTAAACATCGTGTTATTGGCATCAGATACAGGTATAACCAGATACATACACATTTAGGCCTCAATGGATCAAGTTACCTCACCACAAAAGAGCAATACCAGATTGCAGAACTCTGGGGCTCCTTTCAGGTTGGAAAAAGGTTAAGGATAATGGCCACTGTGCCATACACTTTTAATACCCGTACAAGTAGTACAGAGCAGGTGGCGCAGCAAGGCTTTGGCGATATTTCTGTATTGGCCCATTATCAACTATTACAAAATAGAATGCAGGATGGAAAAAATAAAATTTGGGCACAAAGCTTATGGATAGGTGCAGGAATAAAAATGCCAACAGGAGTGTATAAATCTTCCAATAAAAATGAAGCAAATTTTTTCCAAACAGGTAGTGGTAGTACAGACTTTATGATGCAAGCAATGTATGATTTGAGAAAGCAAGATGATGGTATAAATGTGAACCTGTTGTATAAAATAAATACTGAAAATAAAAATGAATATTTATACGGAAATAGGCTAAGTATTTCTTCACAATACTATCACAAATGGAAAATAAACAAATCATCAAACATAGCTCCCAATGCAGGTTTGCTCTTTGAAACATCTGGTTCTGACGTTAACAAAGGCTCTACTGTTTTTGCATCAGGAGGCAATGTATTTATGTCATCATTTGGTATAGAATATGGCTCAAAAAATTGGTTTGCAGGAGCAGGCTTTCAACTGCCCATCACGCAGCACCTTGCTAATGAATTTGCAAAAACAGGAAATAGATTGATGATCCATATTGGTTATGCATTTTAGACCAAATTTTGCAGTTGAAATTGATTGTGAACTCAACTGCAAAATCAGGGTCGGATCCTACAAGTTATACCTTCTTCAAAAAATGGATTTGAAATTATTTAATCAGATTCTCATCTAACTTTATTTTAAGTAGAAGGACAGTCAGCATTTATACCTTCACCTTTTTCCATCCACCTTGCTTAAAAAGATACAAACTCATTAAAGCAATAAAAGTCTCAGAAATGGGTATTGCCCAAAATATACCCTTACTACCCATTTCAAAATACTTAGACAATAGATAAGCCAATGGAATTTGAAATAACCAAAATCCAATGAAATTGATCCAGGTGGGCGTTTTAGTATCGCCTGCACCATTAAATGCATTGGCCATTACCATACCCATACCATAAAAAATATATCCACTACTTATAATTCGTAATGCAGTAACTGCAAATGCGGATACGGCTTCGTCATTTGTGAAAAATGAAATAATCCATGGTGCCAGTGCGATGCTAAATAAGGTAACAAACAGCATAAAAATCATATTGTATTTAGCAGTTGTAAGTACACTGGTAGCTGCTCTCTCCGGTTGATTGGCTCCAAGATTTTGACCCACCAAAGTGGCAGCCGCATTACTCATTCCCCATGCGGGGAGAATAAAAAAAATCAAAATTCTTATGGCAGTCTGATACCCAGCCGATGCAGTACTATGGCCGGTTTCAGCCACCAAGCGGGCCAATACAATCCAGCTGCAACTGCCAATGATGAACTGTAATGTGCCGGGTGTGGCAATACGTACCAAAGTTTTCAAAATGGTTATATCAGGTTTAAAATGACCAAGTTTAATTTTTATTTTTCCTGTGCCTTTGCTTAAATGTAAAAGTTGATACAGTACACCAATGCCCCTACCCGTGGTTGTGGCTAATGCAGCACCCATAAGTCCAAATCCATTCCAATTTCCAAATCCATAAATTAGCAATGGGCAGAGTATAATATTAAACAGATTGGCTACCCATAAACTTTTCATAGCCATAAATGCATCACCGGCACCTCTGAAGATTCCGTTGATGAGAAACAAAAGCATAATTACAATAGATCCCGCCATCATAATTTGAGTATAGGGATAGCCTTCCAAGATGGTTGATTCCTCTGCGCCCATGAGGCGTAATAATTGCGGAGCATAAAAATAACCTGCAATGCTCAGTACCAAGGTTAAGCCCACTGCCAGTAAGCCCGCTTGTGCAGCACTTAGCGAAGCAGCTGCTTCATTCTTTTCTCCTATACGTCTGGCCACTACAGATGTAGCAGCCATACTGATACCAATCGATAGGGAATAAATAATAGTAAGCATACTTTCTGTAAGGCCAACGGTGGCAAGTGCATGATTGCTATTGCGTAAATGACCCACAAAAAATAAGTCAACTAAGGCAAATACGGATTCTAAAATCATTTCGAGAATCATCGGTATTGCTAACAGGAACACAGCTTTTCTCAAACTGCCTTGAGTATAATCGGTTGATTCACCACTCAGTGAATGGCGTATGAGTTGTACAATAGATTGAAACCGGGAAATATTAATTTGATTAGACATAAAGTTTTGATTAGATATAATAAATAAGGAATCAGCCAGCGCTGAAAAAAAAGTGGAACGGTTATACAGTTAAATCTAATCGACTTACACTGTATGCATCAAAACTTCATATTCAATAGTATTAGTGCAAATAAAAATGAAATTAATAGAATTATGAATTTTTCTTTTCATAGATATATAGAAATATGCAAGTAGCCACTAAACCCAATACTAAAATCCCCTACTTTTGCGGCTCAAAATTTTTGACCTGCTGAAAAAGCAGAGTTTAATATAAATTTATTTGATTTTTTATGGCTGATTTACGCTTACAAAGAAACTTTGGTATCGCTGCTCACATTGACGCCGGCAAGACTACCACAACAGAACGTATTCTTAGATATACGGGAATGATTCACAAAATAGGTGAAGTACATGATGGTGCTGCCACTACAGACTGGATGGAGCAGGAAAAAGAAAGAGGTATTACCATTACTTCTGCTGCTGTAAGCTGTCAGTGGAAATTTCCTACCAATCAGGGAAAAGATTTCGCAGATACAAAAAAATATTATTTTAATATCATTGATACTCCGGGCCACGTGGATTTTACGGTGGAAGTAGAACGTTCTATGCGTGTGCTTGATGGTCTAATTGCACTGTTTAGTGCGGTAGATGGTGTAGAACCTCAGAGTGAAACAGTATGGCGTCAGGCAAATAGATATGGCGTACCTCGTATTGGTTTTGTAAATAAAATGGACCGTGCAGGTGCAGACTTTTTAATGGTAGTAAACCAGGTAAAAGAAATGTTAGGCGCAAAAGCTGTTCCATTACAGTTACCGATAGGTGCAGAAGATAATTTTAAAGGTGTAGTTGACCTTATTCAAATGAAAGGTATCATTTGGGATGATGCCACAGAAGGAATGACTTATACTGAAATTGCTATTCCTGAAGACATGAAGGAAGAAGCCGATTTTTGGAGAGCACAATTGATTGAAGCAGTAGCAGAATACGACGATCATTTGATGGAGAAGTTTTTTGATAATCCAGATACCATCTCAGAAGAAGAAGTACATGAAGCTATTCGCAAAGCAGCCATTGATTTGAGTATAGTACCAATGATGTGTGGTTCATCATTCAAAAACAAAGGCGTACAAACTGCCTTAGATGCGGTTTGTCGTTATCTTCCATCACCATTAGACCTACCTGATACAATTGGTACAGATCCTGATAGTGGTCAAGAGATTACTAGAAAAGCTGATCCAAAAGAGCCATTTAGCGCATTAGCATTTAAAATAATGACTGACCCATTTGTTGGTCGTCTTGCATTCTTCCGTTGTTACAGCGGTCACTTAGATGCAGGTTCTTATGTAAAGAATATGCGCAGTGGTAAAAATGAGCGCATCAGTAGAATTATGAAAATGTTTGCCAATAAGCAAAATCCAATTGATTTTATTGAGGCAGGGGATATTGCAGCAGCAGTAGGTTTCAAAGAAATTAAAACAGGTGATACACTTTGTGATGAAAACAAGCCAATTATATTGGAGAATATGTTTATACCTGAACCGGTAATCTCTGTAGCAGTAGAACCAAAGACACAAGCTGATGTGGACAAAATGGGAATGTCTATTGCAAAACTGATTGAAGAAGATCCTACACTTCGTGTAAAAACGGATGAAGATACAGGTCAAACAATTCTTTCAGGAATGGGTGAGCTTCACTTGGAAATTATTGTGGATAGGATGAGACGTGAGTTCAAAGTAGAAGTAAATCAGGGTAATCCACAGGTTGCTTACAAAGAAGCATTTACGGTACCTATTCAACATAGAGAAACACTAAAAAAGCAAACGGGTGGTCGTGGTAAATTTGCGGATATTCAATTTGAAATCGGTCCTGCTGACGCAGAATGGCTTACAGAAAATGCCGGTAAAAATTTCCAGTTTGTAAATGATCTATTTGGTGGTTCTATTCCACGTGAATTTGTGCCTGCTATACAAAAGGGTTTTGAAAGTTCAATGGGTACAGGTGTACTTGCGTCATACCCCATGGATAGTATGAAAATACGTGTATATGATGGTAGCTTCCACGCTGTGGATTCTGATTCAATGAGTTTTGAACTTTGTGCTAAGTCTGGCTTTAGAGAGGCAGGTAGAAAGGCAAAGCCAGTTTTATTGGAGCCAATTATGCGCATAGAAGTAGTAACACCAGACCAGTATATGGGAGATGTAACGGGTGACCTTAACCGTCGACGTGGTATGATGGAGGGAATGGATACCCGTGGTAATGCGCAGGTCATCAAAGCAAAAGTACCATTAAGCGAAATGTTTGGTTATGTAACACAACTGCGTTCACTTAGTAGTGGTCGTGCCACCAGCACAATGGAGTTTAGCCACTATGCTCCTGCTCCAAATAATATTGCTGAAGAAGTAGTAGCAAAGAGCAAGGGTAAAGTAAAAATTGACGGATAGTTTTTATAAAATGTTTTTCAAAGGCTGTCAGAATTGGCAGCCTTTTTTGTAGCTTATTGTTTTGAAATGTTAACATTATTTTACGCACCAAACCTATTTTAAATCAAATTCAATCTTTCCCCCATTTCCTCAGCTGTTGTAAGGATACTTGTAAATCCTTAGCAAGTGGTGCTTCAAATTCAAAATTTTTATCCTCTAGTTGAAATGATAATAGCGCTGCATGTAAACCTAATCTTGACAAAAGCGGATGCTCATTTTCAGTGTATTTTCCTAATTTGAATTTTCTTTTTATGGCTGATAAAAGTAATGGTTGCTCATTCCCATACAATCCATCACAAATTAAACTATGACCCAAATGAGCCGCATGTACCCTTACCTGATGTGTGCGTCCTGTATAGATTTGAAACTGCAGCCAAGTATAGCTGCTAAAAGTTTCAATGATTTTGTAATCTGTCAATGATGCTTTGCCTTTTGCATGCACCATCATCTTGCCCAGTACCCTAAAATCTTCTGCAATGGGTGCATCTATACTGCCCTCTTCATTGATGGGCTTTCCGGCCACAAGCCCGAAATATATTTTTGTAGTTTCTCTTTGTTCAAAACATTGATTGAGGGCTTTATGGGTATCTTCATCTTTTGCAAAAACAATTACTCCACTGGTATCTCTGTCAATCCTATGTACTGTAAATATTTTCCTTCCGGATTCCTGCAACAATACTTTTAAAGAAGGCTCTTTTCCAAATCTATCCGGTATGCTCAAAAGACCAGCAGGCTTATTGAAAGCAATCAGCCTTTCATCTTCGTAAATAATATTGTCTTTTTTTAATATCATTGATTTATCCAATTAATTCCCACAATACAATAGAAGCTGCTATGGATACATTTAGGGAATGCTTCATACCTTGTTGTGGTATTTCAATACAACCATCGCAAAGCGACAATGCAGCATTACTCACTCCTTCTACTTCATTGCCCAAAATAATTGCCATTCGTTGTTGAGGATCGTATTTAAATTTATGTAATGGAATACTTGATGTTGTTTGTTCTACAGCATAAATGCAATAATTATTTTTTTTAAGCTCTGAGAAGGCGCTAAGGATGTCTTCAAAATACAACCAGTTTACCGTATCTGTTGCACCCAATGCTGTTTTATGTATATCCCTATGTGGAGGCATGGGTGTATATCCACAAAGCAATATTGCTTCTGCAAGAAATGCATCTGCTGTGCGAAATACACTGCCTACATTATGCATGCTCCTTATATTTTCCAGTATTATGATCAGCCTGTTTTTATCAGCAGCTTTAAAACCTTCTACTGACATACGACCCAACTCATCCATTGAAAGTTTTCGCATAGTGTTTAGATAGCAATAGGGTAAAATTTCTTACTTACAATCAAAATATATACAATTGAAATGGCCATAATTGCTATAGTAAAACTTATACTAAAAATATTTAATGGCCGATGGTGCCTAAGTATCTTTCTGCATCTAATGCTGCCATACATCCACTGCCGGCTGCGGTTACAGCCTGTCTGTAAATTTTATCCTGCACATCGCCGCAGGCAAAAACACCTGCAATATTTGTTTTAGAACTGCCTGCAATAGTTTGTATATATCCAGCCTCATCCATTGTAATCCAATCCTTAAAAATATCACTATTGGGCTGATGTCCAATGGCTACAAAAAATGCAGACACAGGTATTTCTGTTTCAAGACCCGAATCTGTATTGCGAATTTTTACCCCATGCACTTTAGTATCACCCAACACTTCCACCGTTTCCGAATGCCAGTAGGTAATGATATTGGAAGTACTGATAACCCTATTTTGCATTACTTTACTTGCACGCATACCATCCACTCCTTTGCGCACAATCATGTGCACAGTGCTACATATTTTACTTAGGTATAAGGCTTCTTCACAAGCAGTATCACCTGCACCTACAATGGCCACTTCTTTTCCTCTAAAAAAGAAGCCGTCACATACGGCACATGCACTAACGCCATAGCCATTCAATCTTTGTTCACTTTCCAAACCAAGCCATTTGGCAGATGCGCCTGTGGCTATAATTACCGAGTCTGCTTCAATCCATTTTTCATCATCAATCAACACTTTGTGAATTGGTCCGTTAAAATCAACTTTTGTAGCCAATCCATACCTAATATCCGCACCCATACGGGCTGCTTGTTTTTCAAAATGAACCATCATTTCAGGGCCCTGAATACCATCCGGATAGCCCGGATAATTTTCTACCTCTGTAGTGATGGTAAGCTGACCACCTGGCTGAATACCTTGATATAACAATGGTTTAAGACCTGCACGGGAAGCATAGATTGCAGCTGTATATCCTGCCGGTCCGCTTCCAACAATTAAACATGAAACCTTTTCTGACATAATTTTTAAATGACGGCCAAAGTTAGGGTTTGTGATATAAAATCACTAAACAGTAATGTGCGAGTATATCATATCGTTGTAAATTTATTAAATGATGATTAGAATGGAGCGGCTTTGTAGAAACAAGTTTACATTAAAAAATCTTCTATAAAAGCTTTTCTACATTGCATTTCATCTTTTGCGTGCAAAGCCAAAAGCAGATGCGGGATTAAAAAATACCCAATATCGAGTAGTTGAATTGTATGGTATCATACTAACTTGCCGCCATGAAAAATATCTTATCACTTATATGCTTCGTTTTTTGCTTCACTAATCTGTATGCGCAACAAATTATTGAATCTTATCTACAGGTCAAAGATTCTGTACAGGTAGGAAAAAAAGTTTATTTGTCATGCACCCACAAGGGATTTACATGTATAAAGGCTGATAACACAAGTGCTGTAGCCATTATTTTTTGTGAAGACAAACCCGATACGACCAGCAAATCACAAAAAGAGTTTTTTAATGAATCATACAAAAAACACCTATCCATTCTTTACATTTCCAGAGGAAATCCTTACGATTTTTTCTTTAATAAAAAAGAAATAGATGATGCTGATGTACTCCTAAGTGTAGCATTGAAACAATGCAGTTTAACGGAAAAACCAGTAGTACTGATTGGTGATGGGCGCTGTGGCTCAAGGGCTTTGCAATTTGTAAAATATTATAAAAAGGGATGGAGTAGTATGGTACTGGATATAGAAGCAATAGCCTTATTTGATAGCCCATTAGATATGGTGCGGTATTATAAATCAGCAGAGCATAACCTGAAGATAAAATCAGACAGCACAAACGCTGATGAGTACAAGTACATTACTTATTTGCTTAAATTAAATTTCGGTAGCAGACCAAAATCTTACCTTACAAAATACTTAGCGTATAGTCCCTATAGTTTTTGGGATGAATCCAATGAACAAGCCATTTTCTTTAATAAAATTCCGGTTAAAGCCTACACTGAGCCTGGCATAGAGTGGTGGTTAGAATCAAAAAATAAAAATTTATACGATACGAATCTTCCAGATATGGCAGGTTTTATACAATCTATAAGAAATGCTGGAAATACTAAGTCAACCCTAGTGGTTTATAATTATCGCAGGCCTACAGAGCATGGTTCAGAATATACTTTTGCATTAGCCAATAAAATAGAATTGGTTGACTGGCTGATGGAGCAAATCGCCAATTCATAAAAGACTTTTTTTATCGAAACTTTGATTTCCACTATCAAATAATATATTTGCCCATTAATTCTACTTGTTTAGTAGGGCTTCATAAAATTAATACCATGTTTTTATTAAATGCAGCTGGCACTGTTTCAAGACTTAAAGGTGAGGAGACACTTAACTTTCTCATCATCGTAAGTATTATGCTTATCTTAGCAAGACTACTTGGGGAAATATGCAGAAAATATAAGCAACCATTAGTAATTGGGGAAATAATGGCCGGTATTGTAATGGGGCCATCCTTATTTGGTGCTTTTTTTCCTGATGCTTTTAATGAAATTTTTACTGCACAACCGAGAGCCTATGCCGCTTACGATGGCCTCTGCAATATAGGAATCATATTGTTTATGTTTGTTGCAGGTTTTGAAGTGGATCTTAAGCAAATTAGAAAGCAAGGCAAGCAAGCAGCTTCTATTAGTTTTATGGGTATTGCATTTCCTTTTGCATTAGGTTTTGCAACAGTTTGGTTCTTTCATGATTATATTTTTAGCGTACCATCAGAAGACAAGCTTATACCAGCCATGTTTTTTGGTACAGCACTTTCTATTACTGCTTTGTCAATCATAGCAAAGTTGCTAATGGATATAGGTATTCTTAAAACAAAAATTGGCAACTTAGTGCTTACTGCTGCAATGGTTGATGATTTTTTGGGCTGGATCTTATTTTCCATCATTACTGGTTTGCTTGGCAAGGAAGGAGGGGAATCCAGCAGTTGGAGCTCTGTAATTGGCGTATTTCTCTTTGTGGTATTTATGCTCACCATTGGTCGTTGGCTTGTAGATAAGGTACTTTTAGTAGCTGAGAAGTTTTTGACACTGGGTGGAGTATTAACTGTGGCAGTTGCTTTTTGTTTGCTGGGCTCAGTTGTAACAGAATATCTTGGTGTAAGGGGTATTTTTGGAGCATTCCTCATGGGTGTAGCTATTGGCGATAGTAAATATTTTTCTGAGCGACATCAGCATATCCTCCATCAGTTTGTACTCAATATCATAGCTCCTCTATTTTTCGCATCTGTTGGTTTGAGGATCAACTTTTTTGAGAATTTTAATATACAAATCATTGCTATTATTCTTTTCATTTCTTGCATAGCAAAAATTATTGGTGCAGGACTTGGCAGTCGAATGAGTGGCATGACGAAGAATGAATCAATAGCTGTAGCATTTGGAATGAACGCAAGAGGAAGTCAAGAAATCGTATTGGGCTTATTAGCACTACAGGCAGGCATTATTGATGAGCCAATTTTTGTGGGTTTTGTAGTCATGACCATCGTGACCATACTTATTAGCGGGCCGCTCATGAAATATTATTATAAGAAAAGTGAATTAGACAACAAAAAGGATTTAGCAGCTGCCACCAAAGATCGGAAGAGCACACGTCTGAACTCCA
>CALAGJ010000056.1 GCA_937892395.1 uncultured Parafilimonas sp. | reverse complement strand
TCCAGATTGGGCAGATATTAAGCCAAGAAATTAAACAAGGGGTTGTTACCTATAAAGTCACGGATTTTGAAATTGAAGGTAAATTATCAGGAGAAATGAGTACTGACGATGCCAAAGAGCTGAAAGGGTTTATGGCCCCCATGATCGCAGAACTTAAGCAAACAATAGCTTGGGATGAAGACAGTCAATACATCGAAATAAATTTGGCAGGTATTTTAACAAATAAAATATTCACCGACTTAAAAAAGCATCAGAATATTACCTACATGGATCTGATGGGTCAAAAATACAAAATTGTATCTGATATTCCTCCTATGAATTCTGCTGCTTCAAGCAAAAAAGAATTTATTTCTGATTCTAAAATAATTGCCGGATACAAATGCTATAAGGTCGTGTATTCATTAGTTGCACCTGATTTTTCAAGGAGCATACCAGAACATTCCGAAAAAGAGAATAGGGAAACCAATAATGTAGAGTTGACAGCTTATATTACTGACTTAATTAAACCATCTGCATACTTAAGCTTAATTCAAGGAACCACCTTAAAAGGGTTACCACTTGAATTCAATTTGTCTTTGCAAGGCATGAATTTAAAACTTGAAGCAACTGAAGTCAAAACCAAAGTCGACAAGAAGTTATTTATACAACCTACCGGCTATCAGGAAATGACCATTGCTGAGTTTGAGCAAATGATGGCTAAACTTGGAAAGTAATGTCAAATTGTGTCACACTTTAAGTGATTTTGGTACTTTGCCACCTGAGCAGTTTCCATTCTTTCTTTTGCTTCATATAAACAGCTGTATAACGCAATCTGACTTCGAAAGCATTGCCATTCAGTATACCTTTGACATGAACAACCCCGTTTGTTAAAGTAATTTTGCCAATAGTATTAAAATTTGATTCCTCCATATCCATCACTTGATATTGAAGTTTTTTACTGCCAATGTTGTCTATATGATTAGGCTTGTTTTCTTCCAAGGCATTTGAATGGATATAAATCAAGTCATCAGAGATTACTCTGCTTAAATTTGAAGTGTCTGCATCCATCATCATCTTAAATCTTTGCAACTCCGGCTCAAATATTTTTAATTTCTGATTGAGTTGAGCATAGCTTAAAATTGAGAAGAGAATATTGAGACTTAAGATGAACCCTCTCATAATTTATTTTTATTTTCTTATTTCATTAGTAATTTCTGTTGAAAATCAGTTTCCATAAATATTCATTACCTATTCCCCTTTAGATGATTGATAGTGATGATATGATTATAGTATTTGGAATGACACTTATGATTTTTTCTTTTGTATAAATAGTTTTTATCGCTTTGCGAAATGACCTACAAACTACCCTCTCCGCGATAGAGCTTAACAGGCTTTTCTAATTTTATTTTTACCACAGTTACATACTTATCCAATGCTGCTGCTGGTATATCAATATAGACCAAACCCGGCACACGGCTCCAAGATATTTTACCCACAATTTTATGTTGTATTTTTCCCTCATAGCCAAGTACAGATACCGCTTCAATCTTGCTGTCTAAACCTTTCAGCATTAAAGGCCCTGATGCTTTTCCTTGTATAAATAAATGAAGCGTGGTGGAATCTTTTGAAAGTGTAGAAGGGCCATAATAATGCCCTGCGGGAATGCCACTAATGGTATTAAAAATTGCTTCCCCATTCTTTTTATTCCATGCGCCAAGTTCTTTAAATACATTGATTTGTTCTTCGGGAATGGTGCCATCTTCTTTGGGGCCCATATCCAACAATAAATTTCCTCCATTGGCTACTACATCTACAAAAATGGTAATGATTTCGTATGGTGTTTTCCAATTGTTGTCATGATGAAAACCCCAGCTATCATTGGTTGTCATGCAGAGTTCCCACCAGTGATAAGGTGGTCTGGATACGGGGAAATTTTGCTCAGGTGTAGCATAATCTCCAAAACCTTGTAAGCGTCCGTTGATGATGGCTGCTGGATTGGCCGATAAAATCATGGTGCGAATTTTTTCTGCTTCCCATTCTTCTGCACTATGCTCCCAATCTCCATCAAACCACCATAGATCCGGTTTTAATTGTGTATTGATTTCTGCAATTTGTCCCTGAAAGAAATTTCTAAATTTTTGCCATCTGTTATAGTCATTTTTCACTTGATATCTTGAGCTATCTGATCGAAAACCCGTGTAGTCATTATAGGACCAATCAATCAAAGAATAATAAGCACCGCATTTAATATTTCTCTTTCTCAATGCATCAAAAAAAGGTAGTATCATGTCTCTTTTTGCAGGGGTGGCTTTTACGATACTCAGGTTGTTCATTTTAGTATCATATAATGCTACTCCATCGTGATGTTTTGTTGTAATGACTGCATATCTGGCTCCTGTTTCTTGTATCAAATTGGCCCATTGATTGGGGTCATAGTTTTTAAGTGTGAACCCATTGAGCTGTTTCATATAATCCGGATAGCTGGTTTTTTTATTAAAGAAAGCCCATGACTCATCAATGCCATCCACTGCATAAATGCCTGCATGTATAAAGATGCCCAACTTAGCATCGGCAAACCACTGCATTTTGTTTTGTATTGCCGCAGGATCAACTTTTGGCTGTGCCTGCAATGAGTATGAGGCTATCAGTGTAAGACAAATGGTAATTCGATTTTTTATCAAACGCATGTCCAAATAATTTTAATGTTCAATACATATTATTTCCTTCGGAAATTTATTTTATTTATAAACTCACCCCTCTTTTCCAAGGAATGAAATCATCTTGATTGAGTAGTACAGCTTTTGGAATAACCTCTCCACTGGCGGCTTTTATACAATAAGCCAATATATCTTCACCAATTTCTTCAATTGTTTTTTCTCCACTAATAATTGGGCCACAATCAATGTCAATAATGTCCTTCATTCTATTTGCTACCGCAGTATTTGAAGCAAGTTTTATGGTGGGGCAAACAGCATTCCCCGTAGGGGTACCCATACCTGTTGTAAACAAAATAAGGGTTGCACCGGATGCTGCTTTTCCTGTAGTGGCTTCTACATCATTGCCCGGTGTGCAAACCAAACTAAGACCAGGCTTGGTAGCGGGCTCCGTATAATCTAATACGTCTGTTATGGGAGAACTACCTCCCTTTTTGGCAGCACCCGCACTTTTGATGGCATCAGTTATGAGACCCTCTCTAATATTTCCCGGTGAGGGATTCATATAAAAACCTGAACCAACAGCATGTGCGCTGGCATCATAATCTTTCATGAGTTGAATAAATTTTTTTGCAGATGCTTCTGTTGTACATCTGTCAATCAGGTTCTGCTCTGCACCACATAATTCCGGAAACTCAGCCAATAATATTTTTCCTCCCAATGCTACTAATAAATCTGCGGTATGCCCCACAGCAGGGTTTGCAGATATACCACTAAATCCATCACTGCCACCGCATTTTACGCCAATGCATAACTCACTTAGAGGTGCAGGCTCTCTTTGTAGGGTATTTATTTGAATTAAACCTTCAAATGTTTTTTTTATAGCGGCTGCTATCATCTGTTCTTCACTCTCAGATTGCTGCTGCTCAAATACATAAAGTGGTTTATTAAATTGCGGATTTCTTTTTTTAATGTCCTCCAATAAATTGACCACTTCCAAGTGCTGACATCCCAAACTTAAAATGGTAACACCGCCCACATTTGGATGATCTGCATAAGCTGCCAACAAAGCACTAAGGGTAGCTGCATCCTGTCTGGTGCCACCACAACCACCATGATGAGTTAAAAATTTTATACCATCCACATTTTTGAAAAGACGCATACTATTTGTCGTTGGAATGGATTCAATTTTTACGTTTTCTAAATTTTGTCCATCTTCTAAAGCATGCAGCAAAGCATCCGTATACCTGAGGTATTTATCACTGACAGCATAGCCGAGTTTATTGTGCAGTGCTTCTTTTATGATATCTAAATTTCTATTTTCACAAAAGACTGTGGGTATAAAAAGCCAATAATTTGCAGTGCCCACTCTACCATCATTTCGTTTATAACCCATGAAAGTTTTATTGGCAAATTTTGATACATTTGGTGGTACCCATCCACTGAAACTATTGTTATAGCTATACTCCGCAGATGCATGTTTCAAATTGTCTGTTGTCATCAAAGTTCCTTTTGCCACATCGCATTGTAGATGACCAACCAATACACCATACATATTAATGGCATGGCCCTTATTCATGCTATTGGTATAAAATTTATGCTTTGCTTTTACATCATCCTGTAGGACATAGCTATCTGTATTAAATTGAATGGTTGTGCCTTTTGCTAAGTGTTGTAAGGCAACCAAAACATTATCCTTTGGGTGCAATTGGAGTACGGATTGTTTCATATTTTTTTATAGTGAGTTGAACTAAATTTATGATGGATTGGGTTTATGTCCATAACTACCATACCATGCAGTTATAACAAAACAACATGCAGGAACGAGGTAAGCCGTGGCTGTGGAAAAATGCGCTGCTATTAAACCCATAAGATAGGGCATGATAGCACCCCCAACAATGGACATAATGATAAATGAGGCCGCTTTTTTTGTATGGTGACCAAGATTTTTTAGGCCCAATGCAAAAATTGTTGGAAACATGATTGACTCAAAAAAGAAGATGGCCATTAATGCATATACATTCAAACTTGTATGTGCAAAAACGATGATACAGCATAAAATAATATTGATGACTGAGTAAATAAATAGTAATTGATGAGCAGCTATTTTTTTCATGAGAGCCGTGCCGGCAAAGCGTCCAACAGTAAATAACAACAGACTGATGGATAAAAAATAGGCAGCTTTTTCATTTGTAATATGGACAGGATCCTCGGTGCAATAATTGATAAAAAAAGCGGCTATACCAACCTGAGCGGCCACATAAAAAAATTGTGCTATGACAGCGTTTGTAAAATTTCGATGTTGTAACAAGGGTATATCTGTTAGTGCAGTGTTTGTTTCAATGTTGCTTTCTTTAATTTCTGGTAAATCTGTTTTCCAGAATAAGATTGCCACACAACAAACCACTATACCAATTGCTATATAAACGACTTTTACTGATTGCAATCCTTCGGATTGATCTCCAAAGAAAAGATTGGCTGCAATAATGGGACCTATAAATGATCCTACTCCATTAAAACTTTGTGCAAGATTTAAACGAAATTCAGCTGTTTTGGCTTCGCCTAATACAGTAACGTAAGGATTGGCAGCCGTTTCTAAAAAAGTAAGGCCAGATGCCAGAATAAACAAAGAGAGCAGAAAGAAATTAAAACTTTCATTCACAGCAGATGGATAAAAAAGGAAAGCTCCACAAGCATAGAAAACAAGGCCGATAATCACTCCTTTTTTGTATCCAAATTTGTGCATAAATAGTCCCGCTGGTAATGCCACTAAAAAGTATGCACCAAAATAAGCCATTTGCAATAGGGTTGATTTATCTTTTGTAATATGTAATGTTTCCTGAAAATGCTTATTGAGTACATCCAATAAACCATAGGATAAACCCCATAAAAAAAACAAGCTGGTTACTAAAATGAAGGGGAAAAAATATTTTCTGCTATCTTCATTTGAGTTTTGTGTTGTAGTACCAAATGCCTGTACTGCCATAGAATAGGAATGAGTTGTATGATAAAAAATTACAGTTGCAATGTACGGTGTGAAATTATATCGGACTTTAATTCTTGGTACTTCCATTATTATCTAATACTGCTATTTATTTACCTTTGACCAAACAGTATCATTGAAAATAGAAAGAATTGAAATTACGCCAAAGCTAAATAGCTATGTTGCCATATTGCAAAGAAATGAGCCTTTTTTTCAATCCCCATTCCACTTTCATCCCGAAATGGAATTGGTATATATAAAAGAAAGTTATGGCAAACGTATAATTGGCAATGCTATGGAAAATTTTGAAGCCGGAGATATGGTTTTTCTTGGCTCCAACTTGCCTCATGTTTGGCTAAATGATGAAGCGTTTTATATGGGCAATCCATCGCTTACTGCCAAGGCTATTGTATTGTATTTTAATAAAGACATATTTGGACCACTGTTTTATAGTCTGAAAGAAGCACATAAAATAAATGTTTTGTTTGAAAAAGCAGTGAGGGGTTTGCGCATTACAGGCAAAACAAAAAAATCAATTGCTGCTCGGTTAGAAAAACTTCTGAAGAAAAATGATTTTGATGTAATACTAGGTCTTTTTGAAATATTGAGTGAACTTACGATATCAAAAGAACTTTCATTTATCAATAATGAAGCAATTATTCCCATCAGTGATAAATCCTATAAAGACAGAATGACTGATGTACTGAATTATGTAAAGCAAAATTTTCAAGAAGATATCAAACTTCAAACCATTGCCAAAATTTCTAATCTTACTCCCCAATCCTTTTGTAGGATGTTTAAGACAAGAATGAAAAAAAACTTTGTGGAATATCTTAATGAAGTAAGGGTTTCCAATGCATGTAAACTACTATTGGCATCAGAATATAACATTGCTGAAATTGCTTATGATTGTGGCTACAAAACTGTTTCTAACTTTAATAAACAGTTTAAAAAAATTGTGGGCAATTCTCCTAAGGAATACAAGGCATTACAACTGAAATAGAATGCTTTTTGGAGATAAAAATATTTGCAATCATTTCACTATAGTATGGGTTGTAATGGATTAAAAAAAAGAGACCTCCAGTTGAAAGTCTCTCTTTTTTTTAGTAGTGTTTAATCCTTTTTTAGTTGGATAGTATGTGATTGATAACCATCTACACTGGTGATGGTAACCCAATAAATTCCTTGTTGTAATGATGATATATTTTCATCCCATTCTTTTGCACCTGCGGCAATGGTTTTATAAGATACGATTTGACCTGTATGATTTGTGATGGACATTGCAAAAGGCTTTTCCATAATCGTATTTAAAACGATGTGTACCTTATCAGTTGCAGGATTTGGATAAGTACTGAATGAAAACAAAGTAACATCTGCATCCTGATCATTTTCAACGACACCATTTACAGTATTTGTGGCCTTTACTCTTACAACTCTGATGGTGTATTCGCTGGCACCCATGTATTCATGCACGCCCCAAAACGTAGTATTATCAACAGGGTCCACTGTGGATGTAGAATAATCGCCCCATCTTCCACCAAAATAAGCTGTATTAGTTTGTGTTGTATTTTTTGGCGCAGAAGTATTGCCTGCAAGGCCATCATTAAAATGCATTGCAACTGTACCATTGGCTCCTGTATCTTTTGAAGATACAGTGCAAGATATCATGGCATTTCCTCTCTTATTCATACTAATGGTACCCATCCAATAAAACTTTGGTTTTGTAATGGACACTGCATCGAATAATGTACCTGATTGTACTAAAGTTGGAGTGGCAGTATTTAAGTTGCCTATTTCATACCACCTTACGCCATTTCTATCACCGGACGAAGTTCCTACCCCAGTTTTATTGACTAAAATAGAATGGGATGTCCATAAACTAACCACACCGGTACTTTCATCTTTTGATAGTGTGGCTTGTAGCAAACGTGTATCAATAGCATCTAAAGGAAATCCATTTTTATTTGGCGCATCCAAAGGAATTGCGGTTGTAGGTACTGTAAGATTAATGTTTGGAGATATAGATGGAACACCACCCGGATTCAGTATTTTTCTCATGACTAATCGGCCTTGTAGGTCATAGTCGGTTCCAATAAAATAACCTTCTGTTGGATTTACAACTGTTGAGTTAGAAACACCCTGTGCAGTCCATGGTCCACCATTTCCAGAACTACCTACATTTCTAAAAGCTGTAACGCTGAGTGTGCCTGATATTAAGTCTGCTTTGTTTACAACAAACAAACTGGTATGCAATGTGGAGTTAAACATATTGCAACCCATATACAGTGCAGCTCCATCTACACCAAGTGTTTCATAGTCTGCAAATAAACCGCTGTCGTCATTTGGTGTAGGCCCAACTTTATTTTGCTGAAAGAAAAATAATGTAACCGTACTCTGCTGTGTAAGCACAGCAGAACTACTTACGGCAATCGTAATTCTATTATTCTGAAATGAATTGGTAATAGATACTATAAACCAACGCTGGCTTAAAGGATCATAAACAACACGTGGATCAACTACATTGCTACTTCCTCTTACATCATTGAAAAAGACATCTGCATCCACATCATATTGAAGGGCTCCATTTGTTTTATCAAACACCCTAATTCTTCCGTTTACTACGAGTACAATTTGTTTTGGGCCCACTGCCATCATAGGGTCTGGCGGTGCCCATCCTTGTGTAATATCACTGGCTTTTAAACCATCAAATGCTAAGGTGATGTTAAAATCAGTACTTGCTGTTTTTGCTTGTGGTTTACTTTCTCCATATATGGATACGGCAGGCGATTCAGGGTTCATCAGCTTTTGCTTTAGCAATGCTTTTTCATTGTTATCAACCCTTTTATTTTTTTGTTTTTTTAAAAGACCATTTGCTTTCATCCAGGCCTCTTTGGCTACAATCTGTTCAAGAGTTGTTTTAATACCCGGCTCACCTTTCCATAAGATTCCTTCTGTGTATCCTGGCGGTGATTGGGCATAAGAGATGGAGTAAAATACGGGCATAGCAATAAACATTGCTACAAGCACACCAATTCTTGATGTAATTTTCTGTAACATGATGAACAATTTATAAATGTAAAAATAAAACCCTTCTTTCCAATTTAAAATAACCCAATCATAGCAACAGTAATAAGACTTATAGCAAATTCGTCTTATTTAGATAACATACTTCCTGTCTTTATAAAATCACTCACTAAGTAGCTGATTAGCTTTCCTGTAGTAGAACTTTGTCTTCCATCTGCCAGCGCACTTGCTCCTTCACATATATGTAGGTATGCAGGCTTTGAATCTGCTGCTGCATAAGTTATATATTGACGGGCATTGGCCGAGCTCATTCCTACAGGTGTTTGTGCACTACTGAGTGTATCTTGAATGCAATCCAAATCTAACTCTATTCCGCAATAATTATCTTCCGTAAAAGAAGTGGCATGTGCCACACTTTGTAAAAAAGTTCTTTTTTCATGTATAAATATATCTTCATAAGTGATGATATCGATAAAGGGTTCATTTACCATATCCATCCACACATTTTGTTGTATATAATTTTCATGCAAGCCAATGATGAAATATTTATCTAAATAACCATCTTCATCTGCATAACTAAAAGGATTGCCGCTATGTCGTCCTTCCAATGGACGATAGTCAGCATGTGCATCTAAATTGATGACATTGATTTGTGCCAAAGGTATTTTCCCTAATTGATGTAAGGCTTTTGCACTGCCTTTTATACATCCGTAAGCATTATTATGACCACCACCAATGACTATAGGAATTTTACCAGCTTGTACAATTATCTTAATGATACGCTCCGTTGAATCATCTATTTCATTGACTGCATGACGCAATGCATTAATTTTTTCGTCAGGGTTTAATGCGTTTGATTCAATTAATGAGGCTGTCTCAGTAAAGTCTAAATGCCCAAGTAATAATATTTCTTTACCAGTAAGAAAATCATTGCTTTGTATATTCAAAAAACTTTGTAAGAAAGGATGCCATGCTGTGTGTGCACCTCCCACGCCATAGTTTGCCCTTATCCCAATATCTTCAGGTATGCCAAATACTACATAGGTAGCGGTGGAAGTAGCTACTTCCGCAGTCCAATCTGATGCATTGTTTATGGTGTGAATACACTCTCCAAGTTTGGTTTCAAAACGCCTAATTTTTATCAAAGACAATATATCTTGTCTGTTATATACCCTGAGGTGATGCATGCAATTGATTATGGCGTAAATGTAGGTAGAAATTTATTGCTCTACAAATCAATATTGCATCAAAAAATGAGATAAATTTTTTTTATGTTTAACAAAAAGACGAAAACAAATAGCCAGAAATAGCGATAAATATAAAAAGCTATGGCACTTGAATGGGTAGGTAGAATAACTAATTGACCTGCACATTAATTGCTCCCTTCAGAATCGGGCTCAACTTCGTGGTATCTTTGAGTGCAGTACCTTCAAATAAGATTTTTACAATCTTTGAAACACTGTTGTAGGATACCACTTTATAATCCACAACTGCAGCAGGTATGGTCAAAATATTTGCTTGCAGTAATGCAGCACTTGTATTCAAATCAAAAAAATTATATTCCGTTGGAGGGTTGTCCGTAGAATAAGTTCCTTTGGTAATTGCTGCAGTTGGAAAACCAATTTTTACGGACAAACTGGTATCACCAATTCCAAAATCGCCAAGTACAATTAATTCATTTAGCGAATTGAATTCAGCTATTTGTGCAGGACCTGAGTAGGTTATCGTATCATCTATAAAAGTCCAACTGTTTTCAGGTATTGAATCCGCAAGCGTCAGTGTAGAATTTCCCGTTGTATCTTCTGGAAATATTACCCCAGCGCTATCTTGTACTTGTACAACAAATTGACAAAAACTAGAATCGAAGCCAACAAAAAAAGTATCTGAAATGGGTATGATTGCTACACCTACTTGCTTTAACCTAATCGTCTGTAATCCTGTATCATTAAGGTTTCCACTGTCGGAGAATAAATAACCATTTGTGGTAGAAGTTGTAATGTTGTATTTACCTGTTTTTGTAACCTGCAATTGGAGATTTACATAAGCTGTATCACTTCCTGCACTCACCCCATTATAAAAAGTGCCTACCACAGTGGCACCGGTGCAAAAACCAGCAGAATCAGTTGCAATACTTCCATCAGCAAGAAAATCATACACACCAGTTTCATTGCTGAGTTCCTTAGCGCATGATATAATGATTACACTACATGATATGATGGCGCAGAGGGTGGTTATGATATTTCGCATTTTTACTAAATGGTAATTTCTGGAATGATATAAATGGACTGCAAATTAAATAAGAATTTGTTTCTAAATGCTTACATATTAATCAACGGCTTGGCACAAACTTTATTGCCTAACCAAAGGATAAGAAATATTTCTTTCAGGAAAATTGTATGGAGTTATTAAAAGAACAAAACATACAGAAAATTTGATTTTAACGTATAGGGGATTTTGGTATTGCCTGTGCTTAAAATCTACCAAAGAGAAACCTCTTTCAGTTCGCCATTCATATATTTATAAAAATAAATTTTTTTATTTTCAAAGTATTTTGGTGTTGGTGTACTGCCAGATACTGCTTTGAAATCATATTCAGAAAATACTTTAGCATATGACGACGACATAGCATTGATAAAATTTGCAGGGTCAGACAATAAAAGGCGGGTAAAATGATACATAGCCTCATATCCTTTATACACCATATCACTGGGTCTGGCATAAAACCTCGCTTTATAAGCATCGCTAATGCGGCTCATCCTGGCATCACTTTTAGAATAATTAAAGGGTGAACTGATCACCATTTGCAGGTTTTTACTATACTTTCCTTTCACTTCACTCATGCTGCTCCAGTTTGGCAAGCCTACTAATGTGCAGGCATAATTTTCACCAAGATTATTTAAAGATGCTATAAGATGTTTTGCCCATCCTTCATCAAAACTGCCACATACAATTATGTTTTCTCTTGTGCTATCTAAAAAATAGCGCAGTGTATCTGTTGCATTTTCAATAGTTGGTAATACTAAAGTTTCCGCATTGCCGATTAGGCTACCAGATTTTTGTTTGACTAAATTAGTAATCTTAGATTCCAAAACCCCTGATTTTGTAACCATTAAAATCTTTTTTCCATTATAGTGATTGCTGATATAACCACCCAAAGCATCTACATGCGTTTGCCAAGTAGGATTGAGTAGGTAAAAGAAAGGATTATTCACAATACCTCCATCATTGGGATAAGTAATAGAAATAATGGGTACCTGATTTTTATTTCCATAATCAGCCAGCGCTTTTTGCTCGGTTGCATTGCCAAAAGAACCCAATACCAAAGAGTAATTGGATGATTCCATTGCGGTAGTCAACTGCTGTAAACTTTGTCCTTTTTTGCGTAAATCAAAAATGCTGACTTCGAAATTAAGGCCTTCTTTCTTGAGCGAATCAATAGCCATATTTATTCCATTATAAAACTCAAGACCGGGTAGAAAAAATTTTGAAATTTTTGTATTGCCTAACCTGTAAATATTCCCGCTAAAGGCGGAATCTATATAAAAAGGTGCCACTACTGCTATACGCAAAGGCAATTGTGCACTATCTTTTGACTGGGGAAATGCATGTGCGGAAAGCATACTGAGCATGCAATAGGATACTATAAACAGTTTTCTAAAATTCATCATTTGATTACAAAATTCTGTACTGTAAAACAAATTTAATGCCTATTCCCACTCGATGGTAGCAGGAGGCTTACTACTAATATCATATACAACCCTGTTTATGCCTCTTACGCTGTTGATAATTTCATTTGAAACCTCGGCAAGAAATTCGTGTGGCAGGTGAGCCCAGTCTGCCGTCATGCCATCTACGGATGTAACTGCCCTTAGGGCAATTGTGTATTCATACGTACGCTCATCTCCCATTACACCTACACTTTGTACAGGCAATAAAATGGTGCCTGCCTGCCATACTTTATCATATAACTGATGTTTTCTTAGTGCATTGATATAAACCTCATCAGCTGCTTGCAGCAGTTTCACTTTATCTTCACTTACAGCACCTAAAATTCGAATGGCCAAACCGGGTCCTGGAAATGGATGCCTGTTTATTAATAAGGCCGGAATACCCAGTGCAAGACCCACTTTTCTTACTTCATCTTTAAAAAGAAATCTTAATGGCTCCACTAAGGAAAGATTCATTCGATCTGGCAAGCCGCCTACATTGTGGTGTGATTTAATCGTAGCAGAAGGTCCATGTACACTTATACTTTCTATTACATCCGGGTAAATAGTGCCCTGGCCCAAAAATTTTACCGCTTCATTTAATTCTGCGGCTTCCTGAAAAACATCAATAAATAATCCACCAATTATTTTTCGCTTTGTTTCTGGGTCGGATTGATGGTGTAATGCATTGTAAAATTGTTTGCTGGCATTTACACCTTTTACATTAAGCTGTAAGTGCTCATTGTAAGTATTCAACACTTGCTCATATTCATTTTTGCGCAGCAAACCATTATCTACAAAAATGCCATGAAGTTTATTCCCAATTGCTTTGTGAATCAAAGTAGCCGCAACCGTGCTATCTACACCACCACTTAGTGCCATTATAACTTCGGCATCACCCACTTGCTCCTTTATTTTTTTTACTGTTTCATCAATAAATGATGCAGGAGTAAAATCCTGTTTACACCCACAAATCCCTACTAAGAAATTTTGGATTATTTTTTTGCCTTCGGCAGAATGATATACTTCCGGATGAAATTGAATACCAAAAATAGGATGTTCATTTTCGCTAATGCGCTGAAAACCTGCTATGGGAATATCTTCTGTTTTAGCTATTAGCTCAAAGCCTGGTGGCAATGCTGTAATGCTATCACTATGGCTCATCCAAACCTGACTATGCTGGCTAATGCCGACAAATATTCCGGAATGGGATGTTATTTCTAAAACGGCTCTTCCATATTCCCGCTTATTGGATTTACCAACTGTACCACCACAAACTTTGGCGGTAAGTTGTGCTCCATAGCAAACCCCCAATACAGGAACCTTTTTTGAGAGTGCATCCACATCTACCAAAGGAGCATGTTCATCATTAACACTATATGGGGATCCGCTTAAGATTATACCTTTTAAGGATGCATCTGTGTTTATTGTTGCATTCCAGGGTACAATTTCGCAGTAAACCTGCGCCTCTCTAACATTTCTGGCTATAAGTTGGGTAAATTGGCTACCAAAATCAAGTATCAGAATTTTTTCGCTCACAGTAAAATTTTAAAAGGGAGCGAAGGTAATGGGAAAACGGAGTTAAAGTAGATTTGAACGCTATTTGATATTAGATGTTGTAACGTATTTTTTGAACTCAAATTTTTTCGGATGTAT
>CALAGJ010000055.1 GCA_937892395.1 uncultured Parafilimonas sp. | reverse complement strand
CTACACGACGCTCTTCCGATCTGGACTCCATGTTTGAAGCCCATCATCAATTAGCAAAAGAAGTGGCCCAAAAATCTATTGTTTTGCTAAAAAATGATGCACCGCAAATTCTTCCATTATCTACTTCTTATAAAAAAATTGCCCTCATTGGTACAGATGCAATAGAAGCAAGATTGGGGGGCTATAGTGGCAAGGGCAATAAGACCATTAATTTACTAACAGGGCTAAAAGCATCTGTTGACAATACCGTTTCTGTGGACTATGCACCGGGTTGTGGACGTGATGGTAACAAATGGAATACAGTATCGTCAAAATATCTTTCGCACAGCGAAAATGGAATACAACACGCAGGCTTGTCAGCTACCTATTTCAATAATATTAAACTTTCTGGTACACCTGCACTACAGCGCATTGATGATGCTATAAATTTTCAATGGACCTTATTTTCTCCTGACCCCAGCATCAATTATGACTTCTTTTCTGCACGATGGATTGGCAGTATTACATCGCCTGTTACAGGCCAATATAAAATTGGTATTGATGGCAACGATGGGTATAAATTATATATCGATGATGCATTAATCTTAGACAATTGGTCTGGTCAGTCCTATCAGACCACATTGGTGGATTTTTATTTTGAAAAAGATAAAAACTATAAGATAAAAATAGAATACAAGGAGCCTGCCGGCAATGCTAGGTTTAAATTAATATGGACAAATGATTTAATTGATGATGGTTCAAAAAAAATAGCTGAAGCCATTCAATTAGCAAATAAAAGTGATGTGGTAATAGTGGCCGCAGGCATTGAAGAAGGCGAGTTTCAAGATAGAAGTTATTTGCAACTACCCGGTAGGCAAGAGGAAATGATACTACAATTAGCAGCCACAGGAAAACCTATTGTTGTTGTGCTTTTTGGTGGCAGTGCCATCACCATAAAAAAATGGATGGACAGTGTAGCTGCCATTGTGGATGTGTGGTATCCCGGCGAAGCAGGTGGTGAAGCCATTGCAGATATTTTGTTGGGAAAAATAAATCCATCAGGAAAAATTCCAATAAGTTTTCCTATTACTGAAGGGCAGTTGCCCTTAGTTTATAACCACAAACCTACAGGCCGTGGAGATGATTATCGAGATGGTACAGGTCAGCCATTATTTCCTTTTGGATATGGATTAAGTTATACCGAATTTGAATACAGCAACTTACAATTCACAAAAGTAAACATGACATTGCAAGATACTATTACAATAAGTTGTAGCATAAAAAATATTGGTCAAAAGGCAGGTGAAGAAGTAGTGCAACTTTATGTGCGGGATGAAATAGCCTCAGTGGCACAACCCATTAAACAATTGAAAGATTTTAAAAGAGTTCACCTTGAACGAGGTGAGGAAAAAACAATTTATTTTCAGCTAAACGCAATGCAACTGCAACTCCTCAATGAGCAAATGAAATGGATAACAGAGCCTGGCACATTTCGAGTTATGATTGGCTCATCATCCAAAGATATCAGGCTGAGAGATGTACTTACTGTAACTGATAATTAATCAATCTAATCGAATCAATTTTTGAAGCATGCGAATAGATAGTCATCTACATTTTTGGAACTATAATTCCATAAAAGATGCATGGATTACAGATGATATGCAAATCATCCAAAAAGATTTTTTACCGAAAGATTTTTTACCCATTCTGCATGCACATCAAATGGATGGATGCATTGCCGTACAGGCTGATCAAACTGATGCCGAAACAAAATTTTTATTAGATATTGCTACGCAAAATGAATACATAAAAGGAGTTGTAGGTTGGATAGATTTGAAAGCAAACAACTTGCAAGAAAAACTACATCATTATGCGCAGCATAAAAAATTAAAAGGATTTAGACATATCGTACAAGCTGAGCCTGCGGGGTTTTTATTGAATAAACAATTTATACAAGGTGTCTCACTATTGTCTGATAATGACTACACGTATGATTTGTTGATTAATAGTAATCAATTGAATGAAGCCATACAATTTGTAGATGCATTGCCAAATCAAAAAATAATTATTGATCATTGCGCAAAGCCACAAATAAGAACAAAAGAAATTGCAGATTGGGCAGTTCATTTAAAAGCAATAGCAAAGGCGGCTTCAGTTTATTGTAAATTATCAGGCATCATTACAGAAGCAGATTGGAGGTGCTGGAAAGACTCGGATATCTATCCCTATTTTGATATCATTTTTGATGCATTTGGTATAGACCGAATTTTATTTGGTAGCGATTGGCCCGTAATGCTGTTGGCAGGAAATTATACAGAATGGCTAAGGCTTGTAGATACATATTTACAGAATTTTTCACAGCAAGAACATGATGCTGTGATGGGCAAAAATGCAAATAAATTTTACCACCTTTAATTTGAAATGTATTTAAAAAAACTTGATCATGAACTTACATCTAAAAGATAAACACATTATTGTAACTGGTGGAGCAAAGGGTATTGGTTTGGGTATATCAAAAGCATTGGCAAATGAAGGAGCAGTTCCAATAATAATTGGTAGAAATGTTGATGATTGCTTACAAGCTGTAGCCGCTATACAAAATGCTGGAGGCAGAGCAGATTATTTTGTAGCAGAACTTTCAGATCCTGATCAATGCGGTGCCGTTGTATCAGCGTCGCTCAAAAAATATGATTGTTTAGATGGCCTTGTAAATAATGCTGGAGTAAATGATGGTGTTGGCTTAGAATCCGGTTCCTACAAGGCTTTCATGGATTCATTGCATAAAAATTTGGTACATTATTATTTGATGGCACACCATGCATTGCCGGCTTTAAAAAAGAGTAAAGGTGCTATTGTAAATATAGGCTCAAAAACTGCAAGCACAGGTCAGGGAAATACTTCCGCTTATGCCGCAGCAAATGGTGGCAGGAATGCATTAACAAGAGAATGGGCAGTAGAACTGCTACAATATGGCATAAGAGTAAATGCAGTAATTGTAGCGGAATGTTATACACCCTTGTATCAATCCTGGATAAAAACATTTGAAAACCCAGAAGAAAAATTGAAAACAATTACCGACAAAATTCCATTAGAAAAGAGAATGACGACAGAAGAAGAAATAGCGAATATGGTTGTATTCTTATTGTCCGAAAAATCCTCACACACCACTGGTCAATTGATATATGTAGATGGAGGATATACCCATTTGGATAGGGCGTTGTAAAAAAAATAGACTATAATTTATGATTCAGGAGTTGTTACTGATTTCAGCTTCAATTGCATTATAACTTTTATCATTTTTTATATCCCGGATGAAACCGCATCAATGTTTCCCGTAAATAATCTCTATCTAAATGTGTGTATATTTCTGTTGTGGTAATGCTCTCATGGCCCAGCATATCCTGCACAGCACGCAGGTCTGCACCACCTTCTACTAAATGTGTGGCAAAGGAATGTCTAAATGTATGTGGAGATATTTTTTTTTGAATACCTGCTTCTGCGGAAAGTTTTTTGATCATATAAAAAATCATTACCCTCGTTAAAGCACTGCCTCTTTTGTTTAAAAATAATATATCATCCTGATATTTATTTGGCTGCTGAAGTTGACGTTTTGTATCATAATAAATTTGTATATACTTGATAGCTTCTGCACCTATAGGCACAAGCCTTTCTTTATCGCCTTTGCCAATTACCCGTATAAAACCATCTTGCAAATACAAACAACTGATGCGCAAAGCAATCAATTCACTTACCCTCAGCCCGCAGCTATAGAGGGTTTCAAGCATTGCTTTATTTCTGGTGCCTTCGGGTTTACTCAAATCTATGGCTGCTATAATTTTTTCTATTTCAGCAAAGCTGAGTACTTCGGGAAGTTTTCTACTCAGCTTTGGTGCAGTAATTAATGTAGTAGGATCGTCTGTTGTAATCTGCTCAGCTAAGCAATATTTATAAAATGATTTTACACCGGATAGAATGCGTGCCTGACTTGTGGTTGTAAAGCCAAGTGCTGCAATCCAGGTAATGAAAGTTTGAAGTCTGTCATAAGTAATGCTGCCCGGTGTATCTGCGATTTCATTTGTAGATTCTAAGAATGAAGTAAGTGTTACTATATCCCTAAGATAAGCTTCTATAGTAGCATCACTTAGGGATTGCTCCAATTGCAACCATGCTTTAAACCCTTTTTTATACACATCCCACATCTGTTTTTGCTTATATCGGATGCATGATACTGCAAAAGTTTTTATATCATTTTTCTTTTTTGCCCGATATTGCCGCAGTCCAGAAAAGCAAGTATGAATAAGACCGTGAACCTTCGTTCCTTCAAACAAAAATTAAGATATCGGAAAGTAAAGTATAAACGCTTTCTAACTAAGCTTGAAAAAAATCCTCCAACCAATATTCATACACTCACTGTGCAGTTTGACAAGGAGGTTTGGGAAGAAACGGATTGCTTAACTTGTGGCAATTGCTGTAAAAAAATGACCCCAACATTTACACCAAAAGACATTAAAAGAATAGCCACCTATTTGAACATGACTACTGCAGCCTTCAAAGAAAAATGGCTCTATTTTGATAAAAAAGACAAAGACTGGATGAATACAAAACAGCCCTGTCAGTTTTTTAATTTAACGGATAATAAATGTAGTATTTATGAAGTGCGTCCCGCAGACTGTGCAGGTTTTCCGCATCATACCAAAAAGAAATTTAGTGAGTATGCACATGTCTTTCAGCAAAACATTGCCTACTGTCCGGCTACATTCAAATTTGTAGAAAAACTGATGGATGGATTGAAAAATGGGTAATCCATTTGAGCATCACAAGTGAATCTGTTTTACTTCACATATTGGGCTAATTAAGTAAGCTTGTCCGGTATAGAAATCTGTACATTGAAATCGTTTTCTCAATTTCTTTCCAAGCTGAAATAGCCTGCCATTACCCGTTGTAAAATAAGCTCCTTGTGGGAGGCTCTCGACAAATAGAACGCCCTCTTTTTTTATATCGTATAGTTTAAAAACCCGTTGGAGATCTGCTTCACTACAACTGCTGGCGGCAGGGTTTTGCATACTTTTTTTAAGTGCATCCCGAATATCAGTGGGCAATGCCATTCTTTCAATAAATACAGCAAGTATTTTGCTATATTCTAATTTCCATTCAGCACCATGTGCATACACTTGATGGCCATATTTTTCAAAAGTAAATAAATGTGCAATTTCATGAAGTAATGTAAATAGAAACTCATAAGTATTTAGGTTTCCGTTAACTGATATCCTATGATTTTTACCAAGATGTGCATGGCGATAATTGCCAAGTATGGTTTTGCGCTCCCGGGAAACTGTAAGATGTATTCTATGCTCCATAATGATGGGCGCTACTAAATCAAAAGCTCCGGCAGGTAAATATTTTTCTAATTGTTTTAATGGATGTTCAATATTACGCATCCTTTTTTTTGTTGAGTTCTAAAATCGTTTTTGTTTCTACAATTGTATAGATCACATACAATAATAATGAAGCTACAATGCCATATACACTTCTATTTTCGCCTGCGGCAAATATGTATATGAGTGCAGCTGCTGCCAATACCATCAATTTGATAAAAGTGCCTGCCATTATTGTTCTCGTAAATACATTGGGGTTTGTATTTTTCATAGCATTCATCAGCAATACAAGTACTATAATTGTCATATTTAAGAGCAATAAATTTGCACCCATTACCACAAGTGGATCTATTTGCCAACTGCGCAATGTATCTGCACTGATAAAGCATATCAAACTTATAATTAGAAACACAATAACCGGCTTTAAAAATATTTTTTTTGCATGCTGCATACTGCTCAGATTTTGGCTGCAAATTTAATTGCCATAACCAGTATGCAATAGACAACTTATTCACGGTAGTGAAAATATTTCCATGCTTTTAAAATATTCAAAGGCAAATCAACCCTATTTGTACACTTGCTAATTCGAGGGGTGTTGATATAAAACAAGTAAATCAGAGTACACTTGCAATGTGAAATTTCTGACACTCTTATTTGCCCTTTACATTTTATTGTTGCCTTGCTATCCTTGCATGGACACAAACGAATGCGTTGACAACTCTAAAATTGAAGTAGCAAATTCTTCAACTGAGTACAAAGACCATCAACACGAAAACGAAACCTGTAATCCTTTTTGCAGTTGTGCTTGTTGCGGACAAATGTTTTATTCAAACTTTCGGCTTAACAAAATAGCTCTGACAAAATCTTTGGAAAGAACCAATCAACAATTCTTTTGCATAAACATTTCTCTTTCTTCCAATTTTTTCGGCAACATTTGGCAGCCTCCAAAGTTTAGTTAATGAATTATTAGCAAGGATACGCTTTGCCATTTTAGGTTAGTGCTGACGCACCACGTATTTCAATCATTTATTTAACTAAACAATTATTATCAATGCATAAATTATTTGCGTTGCTTAGGGCAATATTTTTTATTTCTACTGTCAAAGCACAAAACAGTTTAAAGATAATTATTAAAGACAACATCACTAAAGAACCTTTAATTGGTGCAAACATTCAATTAAATATAGGCACATTAGCAGATAGCAAAGGATTTGCTTAAGTAAAAAATATTCCAAACGGGATACAAAAAATAATTTTAAATCATATAGGTTATAAAACAATCACCGACAGTTTTAATTTTCCAATGACAAAAGAAGATACTGTTGAAATTTTAATGGAAATTGAAAAAGATGAATTAAATGAAGTAATTGTCCAAAGTACAAGAACAAGTCGAACAATAAAAAATACACCCACAAGAGTTGAAACTATTGACGGTGAAGAATTAGACGAAAAAATAATATGCTTCCTGCAAATGTTTCAATGCTACTTCACGAAAGTACAGGCTTACAGGTGCAACAAACATCGGCGACAAGTGGGAATGCAAGTATAAGAGTGCAGGGCTTAGATGGAAGATATACCCAACTTCTAAAAAATGGCTATCCTAACTTTGGAAACTTTGCAAGCGGCTTGAGTATTTTAGAGATACCACCCTTAGACCTTAAACAAGTAGAAGTAATTAAAGGCCCTGCTTCAACTTTATTTGGCGGTGGTGCTATTGCAGGAGTTTTAAACTTTGTAAGTAAGTTACCAAAAGAGAAATTTGAGGGAGATTTTTATTTTCAATCAATACAATATTGGACAAACTAATTTAGGTGGCTACGTTTCACATAAAGAAGGGAAATTCGGCTATTCACTTTTAGGATTGCTAAATCTTCAAAAAGTTTTCTGTATATATCAATTTTGAAAATTTTACCGACCAGCGACAAAGCAAGTATAAAACAGTTGTAAATCCACCGCATAACAATCCGACTTTTGACGACATTTGGAATCATACAGAAGGCTTCGTAATAAACGGCGGCATCAAACTAAAACTGTAAAACACAGCTATCTTATAGACCTGAGGTTAACGGCAAAAAGAGGCAACTAATTTCAGGGCGATGCACTATTACCCTATTTATTTATTGGTTGCAAAGTAGCAGCCAATGCCACTGCTGCTTTGGCGTTTAAAAATCCACCGCATGCGCACAATTCTTGCATACTTGCATCGCCACCACCCGGATTATTTACACGGTCCGTATCAAAAGGCAATGGACTACAGCTTTTTTCTATGGCATATTTTACCTGCTCTGCTGAAAGTTTTGGAAAATAGGATCTAATCAATGCAGCTACACCACTCACCACAGGCGCTGCCATACTGGTGCCACTATTAAAACCATATTTATCCCCTCCGGGTAATGTACTGTATATATTATAACCTGGTGCAAAAATGTCAACTGATTTTGTGCCATAATTGCTAAAATAGGCAATGCGCTTACCGGGTGTTACTAAATGGTCATCGCTGGAAGCGCCAACTGATATATAATTTGCCGCAGGCAATCCTGTAGAAAAATTATATTTATTTGGGAAATTATCTGTGGTATCTGTATTCTTATTATCGTTTCCGGCAGCATGCACTATCAATACATCTTTTGATGCAGCGTATCTTATAGCATCATCCACCCAAAATTTTGCTGGCGAAAAACTTTTACCAAAACTCATATTGATAACACGAGCCCCGTTGTCTGCAGCATATCGAATGGCGAGGGCGATATCCTTGTCATATTCATCACCATCTGGCACACAGCGTAGTGTCATTATTTTAACATGATCTGCCACACCCTCCATACCTTTTTGATTATTTCTTTGCGCAGCTATTATACCACTTACATGTGTGCCATGCTCTGGGTCAATGCCCATTACATCAGGATTTCCATAATGTATGTCTGATAAATCTCTATCATCATCTTTTATAATTAAAGCTCTGTAATCAATGGGTGCAGTAGTTTTACTCTGCAAGGATTGTTCTCTTTCAGCTGTATATGATGTGAGATCAGTAATGATCAATTTATTGGTGACGGTTTCTTTGAGATCAAACATTTTGAGGTAGCTGAGAAATGCAGTTTTTGATCGTTTACCCCTTGCAGACTGTGGATTAAAATTTTCCAAATCTGTATTGCTGAATTCTTCTTTTTGCATTTCCTCTTTGAGTACAATATTGTGTTTTTCTAGTGAGGATAGTGCAGCTTTCAGCATCATTACTTCTATTTGTTCTTCAGGGTTTATTTGCATTTGCGCAGCAGCTTTCTGCCACATTATATATTCCCATTTGTCTTCTTTTGTTAATGTACTTGTGTCAATGGTTTTGCCATCATATTTGCTTTTAAAACCATAATATACACGGTCTCTTTCAGCACTTGCTTTACCTACATTTTCACCATTTGGATTTCCCAAAAAATTCCAACCATATACATCATCTATGTATCCATTTTTATCATCATCTTTTCCATTTCCAGGTTTTTCCTTTGGATTTATCCATAATATATTTTTCAAATCTTCATGTAGTGTATCAATACCACCGTCTATGACTGCAACCACAATTGGAGTTGCTGTTTTATTTTGTAGCAAATTGTAAGCACCCGCCAGGTTGATACCTTCTGTGCTATCTTTTTCAGCATCCAAGAGATACCATTTTTGAAGTTTTAAGTCATCTGTAGTTGTTTGAGAAAAACCCTGAGCACTCATGGCAAGTAGTGCATACAAAATAGAAAATCTTTTCATCATCATTGTATAAATATAGTGTTGTCAAAAATGGGGGATGCATTTCACTTAAAAGAAATATGTGGTATGAATAGCAGCATTCAAAGCATATTTTAACAAACATCATCAATACCCAACATAAAAATGTACATGCAACTATCTTAAAAATATGGGTTCAATAGGATGTGGTTGCATCAGCATTCGCTAAGGCTTATCGGTACATTTACTGCTAAGCCGCCATCTGCGGTTTCTTTGTATTTGCTATTCATGTCTAAAGCCGTATCCCACATGGTTTTTATGACTTTATCTAAACTAACTTTTGCATAATCTGGGCTGCTTTGTAAAGCCAGTTGTGATGCAGTTATGGCCTTGATAGCACCCATTGTATTTCTTTCAATACAAGGCACTTGCACCAGGCCGCCTATAGGATCGCAAGTGAGACCAAGATGGTGTTCCATTGCTATTTCTGCTGCCATAAGCACTTGTCTTTGACTACCTCCCAAACCTTCGGTTAATGCCGCCGCAGCCATAGCACTACTTACGCCAATCTCTGCTTGACAGCCACCCATTGCTGCTGATATTGTTGCTCCTTTTTTAAATATGCTACCTACTTCACTGGCTGTTAGTAAAAAGTTGATTATTTTTTCATCATCATGCCCATTGCAAAATGCAATATAGTATTGTAGTACGGCGGGTATTACTCCTGCTGCACCATTTGTAGGAGCTGTAACCACTCTGCCAAACGAGGCATTTTCTTCATTTACCGCAAGGGCAAAACAACTTACCCAATCTAATATATATTGAAATTGCTGACCTCCGTTTTGTATCAGTTGTAGCCATGAATTATAGTCTGAATATTCCTGACCTGTAGTAAGTTTTTTATTCAAATCTGCAGCCCTGCGTCTTACTTGTAATCCTCCAGGTAGTTCCCCTCTGCTGTGGCAACCTCTGTATATACACTCCTGCATAGTATGCCAAATACGCAGTACACCTAAGCGTGTATCTGATTCTGACCGCCAGGATAATTCATTTTCTAAGACTACTTCATGTATGGATAATCCCGTTTTCATACACCAATGCAACAAGTCTTCCGAAGTATTGATGGGAAATGGTAAGTCAATGGCAGATTTTTCCAAAGCGTCTTCCCCTTCTTTTACCACAAAACCACCTCCAATAGAATACCATGTTTCTGCTAAGTGATTGCCATCTTTTAACTCTGCAAGAAATGTAACTGCGTTTGGATGATAGGGTAGGGATTCATTCATCAAAAAAACAAGATCTGATGCTATATCAAATGATACAAGGTGCACACCATGAAGCTGAAGGGTTTTTTCTGAAGTTATTCTATTTATTTTTGGAGTAATCTCATTTACATCTACGGTTACAGGGTCTTCTCCGCAAAGCCCCATCAATACTGCTATATCAGTGCCATGTCCTTTCCCGGTTTTTGCCAAAGAACCATACAATAAAATTTTTACTTTTTCTACCAACTGTATTCTGTAGGAGCTATCTAACATTTCAGCAAACCGCATAGCCGCACGCCATGGGCCGAGTGTATGACTGCTGGATGGACCCACCCCAATCTTAAACATATCAAATACCGAAATAGCATCGTGTGGCATGGCATAAATTATTGTTGCAAATTAAAGCCGGATTGAGGCCGAACAGTAAAACAATTTATATTTTTTCTTAGCTTTTTTACTTTCCCTAAAATTTATTTATACACAAACAATCATCATTCCTTGCTCGATGATTTTTGATAACAACATGAATCTTAAAAATAGATATATTTGTTTTCAAATCATTTAGTATGAGAAATGTATCTGATATGCTCAGAAGAAAGGGAAGTAAAGTAACTACAGTGGCTTCTAACACAAGAGTAATTGATGCCTTAGAAATAATGGCACATCAAAATATTGGCTCTGTAGTAATAGCAGACAATGGCATATTTAAGGGTATCATGACAGAGCGTGATTATAGCAGAAAGGTTGTACTAAAACATAAATCATCTGCTGAATGTACTGTGGCAGAAATCATGACGGTAGCAAATGATTTTCCTATTATTCACCTTACCGATACTGTAGATGCCTGTATGAAGCTAATGTCTGATAAGAATTTGAGGTACCTACCGGTAATGAATGAAGCGGAGTTGGCTGGTATTATTTCTATCAATGATGTAGTTACTGAAACCATTCTCATACAAAGAGAAACCATTGAACAATTGCAAAATTATATTCAATCTTAGGTATGCCGCTTTTACTTGGTTATCAGCTTATTGAAAGCCCTTTTCAGTACCCTTTTACCATATCGGGAGGCCGTACCAAATCATCTCAACCCGCATTGATAGTGAGTTTGAGCTTGGGGAGGTTTATCGGCTATGGAGAAGCACCAGCCATTCAGTATTATGGAGTTTCTACTGCTCAGATGGAGGAAGTATTGTTGAAAAATAAAAAAGCAATTCAACAATTTGCACTTACTGAGCCTGCCAGGTATTGGCATTATTTACATCATTTATTGCCACAACATCCATTTCTTGTAGCTGCTTTAGATATAGCTTGTTGGGATTTATTTGGCAAAATGCAAAACCAACCTTTGTATAAATTATGGCAAACAGAATGGCATGCAAAAATTCCTTGCACAGACTATACCATTGGAATAGATACTGCCGATAAAATGTTGCAGAAAATGCAAGCGCATCCTTGGCCTGTGTACAAAATTAAAATGGACAAGCCTGAGGATATCAGTACCATAGCATTGCTGCGCAAGCACACAGATGCTATATTTCGAATAGATGCCAATGGCGCATGGACTTTTGAAGATGCCATAATTTTATTGCCACAGTTAAAAAAACTCGGAGTTGAATTAGTAGAACAACCATTGCCTAAAGAAAATTGGGAGCAAATGGCATCCCTATTTCTCCAAAGCCCCTTGCCATTATTTGCAGATGAAAGCTGTGTCTTTGAGCATGATGTACAAAAGTGCAGCAATCATTTTCATGGTATTAATATTAAGCTAACTAAATGCAGTGGCCTTACACCTGCACTGCGTATGATTCAACAGGCCAAAGCACTCCAATTAAAAGTGATGGTAGGCTGTATGAATGAAACAACCATTGGTACTGCTGCCATCGCCAACCTGCTTCCACAAATTGATTTTGCAGATATGGATGGCCCGCTGCTTTTGGAAAATGATGTAGCCGTTGGTTTACAATATGACGCTGGAAATATTTGTTTGTCCCAGGCACCAGGTTTGGGTATTAGGATGAAAAATGCATTTCCCTTTTTGTAGTTAAGGCCAACTGAAAGTGTTGATTTTACTTTAAAAATATTTGTAATTTACTCAACTTCCAAAATCAACAATCAATGAAATCAATCCTTCCTTTGAAAAAGGTTTGGCAATAAATGATGTAAATCCTTTTTGATAGAGTGACGTTCTGATTTCTTCATCTACAATAGCAGCAGTAAATGCAATAACCGGTAGCGTTTTATTTTTTTTTCTTATTATTTCAATAGCATCATAACCATTCAAAACAGGCATTTCAAGATCCATCAAAGCCAATTGGAAAAAATCCTCATTTATTTTATCAATAGCCTCGGCCCCGTTCTTTACACTTACCACTACTGCACCATAGTTTTCTAAAATTTTTCTTGCAACAGTCAGGTTGATGGGGTCGTCATCTACCAATAATATCTTCATGCCTAAAAGAGAATCATTATTAATGCTACTCTCTTTTTTTTCCTGCAAGGGGCTTGACTTTTCTACATGCAGTGTGAAAGAAAATTCACTCCCTTTACCCGGAGTACTTACTACATTAATCTGCGAATCCATGAGGGCAAGTAGCTTGTTAGCAATAGGCAGACCGAGACCGGTTCCTTTACTCACATATTCTTTTGCTTTATTTTCTTGCCAAAAATCTAAAAAAATATTACTAATATTTTCCTTCTCAATACCAATACCGGTATCTGATATAGATACTTTCAAAAGCATATTTGTTTGTGATTCCTGCAAGTTTGTTGCACCAAATATAATACTACCTTTTGAAGTGTATTTTAAAGCATTGGACAGTAGATTATGTATGATTTGTGCTACATGGTTTGCATCCGTAAGTGCCCATTTATTTTTTAAGGAATCATCAATCTGGGCAATCAGTTGAAGGCCCTTAGATTCAGCACTATTTTGAAAAGGTGTGATACAATTGGATAGTAATTGATAAATATCTGTTGATTTTAGGGATAAAGTGGTTTGACCAGCATCCACTTTTTCAAAGTCGAGTATCTCATTGACTATGTCAAGCATATTGCCTGAGCAGTATTCGATGATATCAAAATATTCAGACTGCTCTTTCAACTTTTCATTTTGCTTCAAAAGATTAATGGCTGCATGAATTCCATTGAGTGATGTGCGCAGTTCATGGCTGGTGCCGGCAAGAAATTGCTTTCTGAATAATGCTTTTTTATCAGCGAGTAATTTATCTTTTATCAGCCCCGATTTATAAATCTGCTCAGTCAAAATGATAACAGTTAAAAAGATGATACCCAATAGCAATGAGCCTAAAAAGCCCATGTTCCTTAAAAGCTCTACGTGCTTGGGCTCTATCTGTTGTAGCGTTGATATTTCCGGTGGAACATAGTATGCAACCAATGCACAGATTACAGTAAAAACAAAATATCCTATAAGTTGCTTACGATATTTTTTTTCATCCTCAAATAAAAAAGGGACACAAAAAACAAGTGGAAAATAGAAAACATGTACCCATATTTCTTTGCCTTCGGCAAATGATAAACCTACTAAGGTTATATTGATAGCAAATAAAGTAATAATTTTAAATGACTCCGTCAAGCCGAGATAACTCAAACGAATTGATACAACTAATGCTACTACCAACGTGCTCAAAAATCCTACAGAATAATAGTATCCCCAAACAGCATTAAGTACAGCAAAAAAGAGGTTTGCTACTAAGGTTATGTAGGCTATTAATCTTGAGCGAAATAGGATTAATGCTGGCTTATTGGGTATTGAAAAGTTGCTATCTGTTTTAACGATACTCATTTGTGCAGTATGGGTTTAGTTTAATATTTACATTGTTTATATGTGATGGTATTTTTCATTGCGCAATATGGTAAAACTCCTATAAATCTGCTCAGCCAATATCAATCTTACTAACATATGTGGAAATACTAATTTACTCAAACTCCAAGTGGCATTTGCCCTGTTCACTATTCGAGAATCTACACCATAAGCTCCACCTATCAGAAAGACTAATTGCTTTACAGCTATGTTTTGACATTTTTCAATCTCTTTCGCAATTTGCTGATTATTCCAATTTGTTCCTCTTTCATCGAGTAAAATCAAATAATCTTCTTGTTGCAATCTTTGTAAAACCATTTCCCCTTCTTCTTTTTTTATGATTTCTGGCAAACTGGCTTTCGAGGATGGTATTAATATCCAGTTGGTTTCACAATAATGATTGATTCTTTTGGTAAATAGTTCAATACCTTCTGACACATATCCTTCATGATTTTTTCCAACTGTCCATATTTTAATTTTCATCTTATCAATTTTCTGATTTGCAAAAAATATGGATACAAACAAAACGATTTACATTTATATCTGTTTGGTATAAATTTCAATCTTTAATTTTGCATGCTGACAATGAAAACACGATACACTAAATATATTCTATTTCTTTTTCTCACAACACTTATTGGATGTGAGCGAAATATATCGCTCCAGCTTGACCAGACTGATCCTAAATTAGTAGTGGATGCTTCCATTGAAAACAATAGCCTTCCTGTTATAGTGCTTAGCAGATCTTTGAATTATTTCAATAGTTTTTCCACAGAGCAATTGTCAAATTCATTTGAACATGATGCCATTGTAAGCATTAGCAATGGTAGTGATACTGCAAAACTTATTGAGCTTAGCATAACTAACGATAGTGGTTACACTTTTTATTATTATACCTGCGATATTACAAAACCACGTGAAGTTATTTATGGCAGATTTGGCAAGGCTTACACTATAAACATTACTACCACAGATGGCGCATCCTATACAGCATCTACCACCATACCCGAACTTACCAAAACCTGCGACTCTCTATGGTGGCAAGCATCACCGGATGTAAATGATACAGGAAAAGTGGTACTCTATGGTCTGTTCAATGACCCACCCGGTTTAGGTAACTATGTGAGATATTTTACGGCTACTAACGATGAACTTTTTTATCCTGGTTACACCTCTGCATTTGACGACCGTGTAGTAGATGGTACCAAATATACATTTCAAATACCAAAAGGCTATAATAGAAATGATAGTTTAGATTTGAATGATGATGATTTTGGTTTCTTTAATCATGGAGATACTGTTACTTTTAAATTCTGCAATATTGATTTGCCCGCTTATGATTTTTGGCGCACTTGGGAATATGCATATCAAAGCAATGGCAATCCATTTTCATCGCCAATAAAAGTATTGGGCAATATTTCTAATGGAGCACTTGGCGCATTTACAGGATATGCTGCTCAATATAGAAGTATCATCATCCCCGAATAATTCCTATATACAGATTATCTCTTTATAAACAAAAAGTGTTTTTTGTTAACATTTTTTTGTTCCAAACAATCTGGTTCCCTACATTCACCACCTCAACAGAATTGCTTTTTTCCTCTACTTTTTTGAAAACAAAAGAATACTCTTGCCATAACATTCTATTGTAATTATTTATTCATCATCACAAAAAATTGATTCACACATGAGGAAGTTTTATCTCATTGGCAGCCTTGTACTGCTCACCATGTCCGCATTTGCTCAAAACAAAAAATGGTGGACAAAAGCCAATCTATCTGCTATTCAGGAACAAGGGCTTTTCAAAAAAAATTATAAACCGGATAGTTATGATTTATACCAAATACAATTAAAAGATGCTGCCAATTTTCTTGCGGCAGTACCAGAAGAAAACAGTTCTTTTAAACTGAAGGCTTCCACTTTCATCATTAGCCTACCAATGCCGGGCGGCGGTATGGAGCGTTTCAGAATTGTAAATGCCCCGGTAATGGAAAAAGGATTATTGAAAAAGTTTCCCGGTTTTGCATCTTATGCCGGTGAAAGCCTTGAACATCCGGGATATTATTTGAGGTGCGATATATCTCCTTTTGGTTTTAATGCAATGGTATTAGCACAGGATGGGTCTTCTTATTATATCAATTCGCTCAATGCAAATACCTGTGCTGTATTTTCAAGAAGCAGCAATAAAAACCCGGGTAGTTTTTCTTGCGGCGTTGATGATAAAATAAAGCAAACCATTATCCATCAAAATGGCTCTACACTTAGAGGCGCAGATGATGGTAAGCTCCGTACTTACCGATTAGCTTGTACTGTAAACGGCGAGTTTTCTCAGCTATGCCTTAATGGTACAGAAACTTCAGATGCACAAAGAGTAGCAAAAGTGATGGCTGCATTAAATACAGACATTACCAGAGCAAATACAGTTTATGAAGTAGATTTTAGTGTTCGCTTGGTGTATGTAAGTAATAATGATCAATTGATTTATCTCAATGCAGCCACAGACCCTTGGACAAGCAGTAGCCAGTGGAATAGTAAAACACAAACCACTATTGACAACGTAATAGGCAGTGCCAATTATGATATTGGTCATTTGTTGGCAGGTCTTAGTGCACTACCCGGTGATGGTAATGCAGGATGCATTGGCTGTGTGTGCAAAGCAGGTAGTAAAGGCAGTGGCTACACGGCCTACATAGCATCTACCGGCGACCCTCTCGTAATTGATTATTGGACACATGAAATGGGCCACCAGTTTGGAGCAAATCATACGTTTACATTTCAAACAGAATCTTTTGGAGCAAATATGGAACCCGGTAGCGGTACTACCATTATGGGCTATGCAGGCATTACTGGCAATACAGATGTACAACCACATAGCGATCCTTATTTTCATGCAAAAAGCGTAGAGCAGGTTACAGATTATATTAAGTCAACTTCGGGAAATTGTGCAGTGCAAACAAATACAGGAAATAATGTGCCTACGGCAAATGCAGGTGCAGACTATACCATTCCAAAATCAACACCATTTGAATTAAAAGGTACTGCCACTGACGCCGAAGGTGATGCACTTACATACTGCTGGGAGCAATATGATAATTATGCCAGTGGTGCAAATACTTTTCCTGCTGCCACCAGTACAAAAGGACCTGTATTCCGCTCATTCAATCCTTCCAGCTCACCAACCAGAACTTTCCCATCTCTATCTACCATCCTTGCTGGAAATCTTACGAACACATGGGAGGCATTGCCTTCTGTGGCTCGTACGCTCAATTTCAGAATGACCGTAAGAGATAACAGAGCAGGAGGTGGTCAAAATGCAAATGACAATATGATTGTAACAGTGTCATCCACCACCGGACCATTTAGTGTATCTGCTCCAAATACAGCAGTTACATGGAGCCAAGGTAGTACACAAACAATAAGCTGGAATGTAGGTGGCAGTAATGGTTCGCCTGTAAACTGTGCCAATGTAAAAATTAGTTTATCTACAGATGGTGGCAATAGTTTTTCAACTGTGTTGGCAGCATCTACTGCAAATGATGGCAGTGAAAATATTACAGTGCCATCTATCAGTAGCACACAGTGTCGTATAAAAGTAGAGGCTGTGGGAAATATCTTCTTTGACATCAGCAATGCAAATTTTACCATCAGTACTGGTGGCTCTACTTGCAATGCACCCACAGGTTTAGCTAGTTCATCCATTACTTCATCAGGAGCCACCGTTTCTTGGTCTGCTGTAAGTGGAGCCAGCAATTATACTGTTGAATATAAGACTACTGCCGCATCCTCATGGACAACTGCTGCAAGTGCTACAACGGCTGCAAGTCAGGCATTATCTGGACTTTCAGCATCTACAACTTATGACTGGAGGGTTAAAACAAACTGTAGTAGCGGTAATAGTGCTTATAGTACTGCACAGTTTACCACATCAGCAGTTAGCGGTGGTTGTACAACTGCAAACGAGCCAAATGAAAGCCTGGCAGCAGCAGCTACTGTGGCTACAAATACAAATGTTTCAGGAGCTATTAATACTGCTACAGATAAGGATTGGTATAAGTTTACACTAAGTGCTACCAGCAATTTAACCATTACACTCAGCACACTGCCCGCAGATTATGATATCATTTTATACAATTCCGCTGGCACGGAAATAAAGCGTAGTGAGTTAGGTGGTACAAGTACCGAAACGATTAGTAATAGCAATACTGCCGCAGGCACTTATTACCTTCAAGTGTTAGGTTATAATGGTGCAAATAGCACAACTTGTTATACGCTGAATATTGGTGCTTCTACTGCTACCGGATGCCAGAGTAGTTATGATAATAATAATGAATCATTTGGCGCAGCCGTAACCATTCCTTTCAATACAGATGTAAAAGGATTGATCAACCCAAGTGGGGATAATGATTATTATAAATTTGTGATAACTAACGGTGGTACTATTACAGTTTCATTGAGTACACTTCCTGCGGATTATGATATTCGATTATACAATAGTGCGCAAACACAAGTGGGCATTTCTCAAAACGGAGGCACCACAGCTGAAAGTATCAGTTACACTGCAGCTGCGGGTACTTACTATGTAAAAGCGTATGGATATAACAATGCCAACAATGCCAGTAGCTGCTATACACTAAAAGTACAATTGGGCACAGCTTCCAGAAATAATAATCAAGCCATAACAGGCATACTGGTAAGTCCAAATCCAGCAAAAGATTATATTAAAATTGAAGCCAAGCAGCTGAATAACGAATGCCTACTACACATCTATAATGCCCAGGGTATTATGGTAAAACAAGAGCAGCTGGCTGCGGGTGCTAATAAGGTTTCAGTAGCTCCACTGGCAGCTGGAGTGTATAATATTATTCTATTTACAAAAGAAGGTATTAAAATAGGTAATGCTACATTTATAAAAGAATAAATACAGCATAAATCTTTTCACCAAAAAGGCTGTTCCAAAAAAGGGAACAGCCTTTTATTTTCACAAAAAAGTCGTTAAGAAAATTTTCTAATGGCGGCCATTAGACAAAATGACGCTCAGAAGCTTACTGTTATTGAGTTTCGATTAAAAAAGTGTTTTAATGTTGGGGATTTTATCAAATGGCTGGATGTAAATCCTTTCAACGCTTTTTAAATAAGCACAATACAACAGTAAATCACGATGTTTTTACGCCACTTTACCAATTATTCTTCGGCAACTTTCAGTTTAATAACTATATACCGGATGTAGATGCCACCATTTTTACTCGGTTCGGCACGCAGGCAGGAAGTTTCAGGGGCTACAATCCAAAGAAACCAGGCAGAAACAGCCACCATCCTTTACTCGCTTTTATTGAAGAAGCCAAAATGGTGGCCAACTTCTGGCTGCGGGATGGCAATGCTTACTCAAGCAATAATTTTCAGGGCTTTTTATCCAATACCATTTAAATTATTTGAGGATGAAGGCATCTACAATAATTACCACCACAGTTGCTGCATCACAAATCTTACCTTACCACCCCCAGCAGTTTTGGCACCTGTATAAGCAAAGAGCCAATTGTGAAAACAGGATCAGACAATTAAAATATGATTTTGGTGCAGACAATTTTAATCTTTAAAGTTTTGATGCTAACGAAGCTGCGCTCAATTGGGTCATGATGGCCTACGATATAATAAGCCTGTTCCGGCAGGTTGTCTTAAACACCAAGGTTGAGCAGCGTATGAAAACACTTCGATACAAAGTTTTTGCAATAGTTGGATAAATGGTAAAAAATGGAAATCAAAAGATATTGAAACTCTCACTTGCTACGAAACGAAGAGAATGGTTTATAGGACTATGAAATTGGTATAAAACTTTCCAATTACACTTATTGCAAAAGTCTAATGACTTTTTTGGGATTATTCAACTTATAAAGAACGGTATGATTAAATTTTAAATTAGCCTCTTTGCCTTCGGGGAATTGTTCAAATAATTTATCCCACTTGATGGAGGTAAAGCCTTTCTGCTTTTCACCATAAAATGCAAATCTGCCTTTATTGACAACTGGTTGGAATGGGATAATATTTAGTTGAATTTGCTGCATTTATTTCATTTAAATGTTAGGTTGATTTTGTTTCCAAATTTTGTCAAATACAAAGTCTAAAACCTGTCTTTTGAAATCTGTTTCATCTGTAAATTTTTTGTATAAATCAGAATAGGTAAAAATAACATCTTGCATTAGCTCATCGACCTTTTTATCTGAGGTAATTTTTGCATTTTGTTTATCAGAGTTTTTTACAGCATTCATAGTGTTTTGATCTTTTGCAAATTCTGCTGGCAATTGCTGTGTTAGGAATACAAATCGTTTGTCGTCGTCTTTCCAGTCTGTACCAAATCGTTTGTTAAACTCTTGAAGTAGTGTTTCTAAATCACTAAATTCATTTTCTCCTTTTTTGCCTTTCATTATTGGTGGTGTTGGGTCTATTTCTTCTCCTCCTTGCAAACCAATATTGTCTGTGGTTATTCTTGTAAGCCTGTAACTATCTAAATCAATTGCCTCTAAAATACCTTTAGCTAAATCTTCATTTTCTTTTGGTTTTATTTTTGGCATTAGAAATTTTAAAAACCAATACAACCTTTCCCAATAGGCATTGTTGAATGAAAGTATTTTAGATAAAAAAGCATAAGTACGAAAGAATGATTTTGCTTTTACAAAGAAATCTATTTGTGCATTTTCATCTAATTCAGTTTTAAAATTCACTACACAAGTATCAATAATAGGGTCAAGTTCTTGCCTATCAGCATTGTTAAAATACAGATTAGTAAAGTTGTGTACATCGTCTTGAGTGTAAACTTGTGCATTATCCAAAATGTCTTGCAAATCATTCAGCTTGTTAGCGTCTGTTTCCTCACTTAATACAGTAGTGGTATAAAAAGGGTCGAAGGCTTCTTTTATTTCATCTGTACTATTGAAAAAATCTAGTACAAAAGTATCTTCCTTAAATGGCTTATATGCTCTGTTCAACCTTGATAAAGTTTGTACCGCCTGCACATCTCTTAGTTTCTTATCTACATACATGGTGTGCAGCAACGGCTGGTCAAAACCAGTTTGAAATTTATTGGCAACAATTAAAAACTTGTATCCCTTCTTTTTAAACTCCTTTGGTATATCATTACTTGGAAAGCCATTCAGTTTTGCTTCGTCAGTATCTACTCCGTCAATTTGCCTGCTGCCACTAAAAGCAATTATTGCTTTGTATGGGGAGTTAATTTCTTTCAGGTATGTTTTAAAGGCATCGTAATACTTGATTGCATTATTAATGCTTTTACAAACCACCATCGCTTTAGCTTGCCTGTTTATTTGCTTGGCAACTTCTGAATTAAAATGGTCTATCATCACTTTTGATTTTTCCATTATGGAAAATGGATGACTTTCTACATAAGCCCTTAGTTTTTTATTGGCTTGGTTTGTTTCAAATTCTGGATTGTCTTCTACTGCTTTATTGAGTTTGTAATAAGATTGGTAAGTAGTGTAATTTTTAAGCACATCTAAAATAAATTCTTCCTCAATGGCTTGTTTCATTGTGTAAGCATCGAAAGCCTCAAACTTACCTTCGGTAGTTTTTGTACCAAAGGTTTCTAAGGTTTTGTTTTTAGGTGTAGCCGTAAAAGCAAAGTAGCTGGCATTTTTCAGCATTTTGCGTTGCTCTATCATTTGGTTGATGGCATCTTCTGATGTTTCAGGATCTTCGTCTTGTCTGTTATCGTCTTCACAGTATGGTGTTTCTTTATCAGACAATACCCAGTTCATTTTACTGGCTGTTTCTCCGCTTTGGCTACTATGAGCTTCATCAATAATGATGGCAAATTTTTTGGCTTCTAATGTGCCTATTTCATCAATAATGAATGGGAATTTTTGAACAGTGGTAACAATTATTTTCTTGCCATCTTCTAAGGCTTCTTTGAGTTGTTTACTTCCTTTTTCAATGGCTTCTACAACTTTGTTTACTTGTGCAAATTGTCTGATGTTTTCTCTAATTTGTTTATCCAAAATTTTTCTATCGGTTACTACTATTACACTGTCAAAAATTGCATCTGAATTTTCGTTATTGTGTAAACTCACTAACTGGTGTGCCAACCAAGTAATTGAATTTGATTTGCCTGAACCTGCTGAATGTTGAATTAAATATTTTTGTCCTACACCGTTTGTTTTGGCATCTTTCAATAATTTGATAACTGCTCTTATTTGATGGTATCGTGGGAATATTAATTTGCGTTTTATCTTGCCTGTGTCTTCGTCTGTTTCTTCTACTATTTGTGCATAGTTCTCTACTATATTGCTAAGGCTTGCTTTGGTTAGGGTTTCTTTCCAGAGGTAATCCGTTTTTAAACCATTTTGGTTTACCGGATTGCCTGCACCATCGTTTACGCCTTTGTTGAATGGAAGGAAAAAAGTATTGTTACCATTCAACTCACTTGCCATATACACTAAGTTGCTATCTACTGCAAAGTGAACCATACATCTGCCAAAGGCAAATAATGGTTCTTTGGGGTCTCTATCTTGTTGGTATTGGCGTATTGCATTTTTTACCGTTTGCCCTGTCCATTCGTTTTTAAGTTCAAAGGTTATAATGGGTAAGCCATTAATGAATAATACCATATCCAACGAATTGCTATTGGATAGGCTGTAAAACAACTGACGAGTAACTGAAAATATATTAGCTTGATAATTATCTTGTGCCTTTTGGTTGAGGTCGGAAACGGGGTTTTTGTAGTACAGATTTATTTGAAGGTCTAAATCCTTAATGCCTTTACGCAATATTTCAATGATGCCTTTGGCTTTGATTTGCTCTGCCAGGCGTTTTATAAATTTATCTTCGCCACGTTTTACAATGGTATCAAAAGCTATGGGCTGGGTTTGCTTGATAAACTCAAACAATAGGCGTTTGTTTATACAAAGGTCTCTGTCATAGTCGGCACTATAACTTTGGCGATAGCCACATACTTCTACTAAGTGCTTTTCTATGATGGTTTCTAAACCTTTTTCTGATGTATCTATCATTTTTAATTGATAATTGATAGTGGATAATTGATAATTACTTTTTGAGGTTCGCTTTTGTTGTTTTTATAATACTTATAAGCATCTTTAAAATTTCTGTTGCATCCATATTTATACATTTAAAATCTACTATTGTAATATAGTCTGTTTCGTGAAGTAATTCTAACCAATACATAGATTCATTACACTCTTTCAAAGCAATCACTAATTTATGTATAAAGTCGGCTTTGCTTTCTGCTTGTTCTGCTTCACGATAAAGTGCACCTATGGCTGTACCGCTGCGAAGAAGTTGTTTGCTTAATACAAATTCTTTTTTGTCTGTTTGTAAATACTGAAACAATTTAATTACTCGTATAGCAAACGCCTTTGATTTATTTTTTAATGCATTTTCTTTCATTTTCAATTATCCATTATCAATTAACATTTTAGCGTTAATTATTTTTATTTTTAATTCTTCTGAAAAATCATTTTCATAGGTTAAAGAACACACTATCTCAAATAATAAATCTTTATCAATTCTATTGTCCGCTACATCAACAGCAATGTTTTCCATTTCCTCAATAAACCTATTTACTCTGAATGAAAGATTATTTATTTCAAGAAAATATGCAGATAAAGCAATGGAAGCCCTTTTATTGCCATCTTGGAAACTATGGTTTTTATTTATTGCATAAAATAGGTGTGTTACCTTATTTTCAATTTCTGGATAGTATAAATCATTTTGCAAATGTTCTAAAGTGCTTTCTAATAATCCGATATTTAAAATACCTAATGAGCCGCCTGAATTATTAATAATATCATCGTGTACTTGAATAGCGTATGTAGATGTAAAATAATTGAATTGCATATTCTACCTGTCTTTTAATCTTTTAAAAACATCTAAAAGAGCTGGATTTTCTAATACTCTTTCTATTAATGATTTACTTTTATCACCTAAAAACCTATCGTAATCGTTAGGGCTTAGCGATGATATATAAGGCTCTAATCGTTTGTGTACTATATCTCTAAAGGCATAATCACGGCTTGCCATTTTTGTTCTGGCATCGGTAATTTGTGGTAACCAAAATCGTTGGCTTGCAAAATCTTGAATTAGAATGTCTAACTCTAATGGCATTAATTTACGCCCTAATTGCTCCGATTTATTTTTCATTGCATCAGCAATACCTATTTCAAAAGAAGATATAAGATTGATGATTTCGGCATACATTGTATCTCTTGGATTTTCGGCTTCACTTAATTGTAATGTTTGTTTATACTCTTTAGCTTTGCCATCAAATATTGCCGTATAAATAGCATCGGTATATACTGCATATTTATAATTGCCCATTGCCAAATATTGGTTTAAGGCTTGTGTAAATTCTTTTCTATACAAAGGTTCCCTGGCTATGGAAACCAAAAAATCTTCATCTCGTTGATTGATGTATTTTGTAGAACCGCCCATTTTTTGATTGAGCGTATCTATTACAATATCTAAAATGGCACTACGCAATGCTTTAGCTTTTTCACTTTCGGTAAGAAGCATACCTAAATTAAGAAAGGAACGAAAATTGAAAACGGCAAGAGCTTTCAGACGGCTATTTGCTTGATTATCAAGGGTTTCTGACAACAGAGGGAAATCGGTTTCCGTCTGTTCAGGGTCATCGGCTTTGGTAATAAAATAGCCAAACTGCTCTTTAAAATCCTTTAATTTTTGACCTTTTAGCACTTCATAACCATTGTGCTTTACTTCATCTTCATATTTGTTTAGATAATTAGTAAGAGTTCTTGGGGTTACTCCAAAAAAATCGGCTACCATTTTGGTAGTAAACAAATACTGCCCATTAAATAGCATACCCTCTATACCCAAAAACTTTTGAATATTTTCAACTGCCGAATTGTTATTGAGAATATTTTGCCTGTCTATTGGTGAAACTGTTAAATCTTTCATATTGTCAAATTTTGTAGATGACTATTATAGTTTCCGTTATTTATGAGGGAAACAATTTTTAGATGCTTATATATCAATGGTATTATATGTATGAAATGTGTTTTCTTTTTTTATTATAATTTACTTTCCCCATCACCGCCTCGGCTATCATAGCTTCTTTGTATTATTGTCTTGAACAGGATTTGGTTGATTTGCAAGATTTACAAGATTTTTATTATACACTCTTTTAAATTCTAAACTCTTACCACCAAAATTAATTAATAATCCATTGGCCATATTATAGGCTTCTAAATAATTGATGGCTTGTGCTTTGTGTACATCTTCCAACTGCATAACCGCTTTTATTTCCAACATTACTTTGCCTTCTATAAAAAAATCAACTCTTCTTGTGCCAATAGATTGCTGTCTATAAAATATTTCCATTTCTTGCTCTCTAATAAATTCTATATTTTGAAAATAAAATTCAACGGCTAATGCTCTTTGGTATATAACTTCTTGAAATCCACTTCCTAATGCATTATGCACCTGCATAGCAGCTCCAATAATTTTATGTGTTAATTCATTTATCTTGTCCATCATTTAATCTTTTTAAAATCATGTTCTAACACTTTCCCCATCACTGCCTCGGCTATCATAGCTTCTTTGTATTCTTTTATTAGTTCTATTTCTCTTTCGGCTTTGGCTATGGCGGTGTCTATGGTGGTGGTTTCGGTTTTGATGTGGTTTACTATTTGGGTTTGTTCTGATAATGGTGGATATAAACATCTAACCTTAACAATTTTATCTTTAGTTAAATGTGCAATACTTACTTGATTTACCAATTCTTTGAAATGACCTATATACCCTAACATACCCATCCAATATAGATAATATTCTGGATTGCAATTTTCAAACATTGTTAATTTGTGTACTGAATTTTGTATATAACATTCTTCAAGTTCTTCTTTCCAAATACAAGTTTTACCTACTTCGCCACCTTCACTTACAAGCAAATCATTTCTTTTTATTCTATAAGTAATTAGTTCTTTTTCTGAAAACCACATAACTTCAACATCATCAATTATTACATTATCCCATCCAATATTTTTAGATTTTAAATAAGGCTTCTTTTGATATTCTCCTTTGTCTTCATTGCATAACATTTTACCTAAAACAATATCACAAACATTTTTCAATCTCCTCACTTCCCAATGTTCAGGAATATTACCCAACCATTTAATGCCACTATCTTTTAGTTTTACTTTTTTATTAATGCCCTTTGTTACTGCTTCATTTATTACACTTTGCCTTTGCTCTTTGAGTAGTGCAATAAATTGTTGCTTTTTGGCAATAAAGTGGTTTATTTTTTGAGATTGGGTGTCGAGGTAATTGTTAATGGTTAATTGTAAATGGTTAATGGGAATAGCGATGTTATTAAACTTTTGTCCATTAAAATTTTGTATGGTGCTTTCAATGGCTTCACTATTTAGTATGTATTTAAAATCGGGTGTTTTGGAATAATAATAAATCCATTTTGCTAATTCTACATCAACTAACCTAAACCTTACCAAAAAACCTGCATAAGTCATTGGTTCATCGGTTTGATGAAAATATGCTCTACCAATAGTGCCACTTCGTGAAAATAAAATATCACCCTTCTTCAAAAGATAATTTTCAGGTACATTTTCTTTGTCTAAATAAATTCCTTCTCCTACAATTTCTCCTTCATCATTCAAATCAGTTGTACGCAAAAATCTAATACCACTTCCTTTATAATTAGTAGCATCAATATTTATCCCATATTGAAGAGGCTCTTTTGTTAAATATTTTAATCTTACTTTATTCATTTATAATTAATAATTTACAAATAACCATTAAAGCGTAGTGGTCATTATTTGTTTTTAGGTTCTATTTTTTTAGTGGGCTTTTTCTCCAATTTTTTTTGTACCGTTTTTATACTTTCTTCTATAGGTAAGTTTTCGGGCATAGTGCCGCCAATTTCTTTAATAGTTTGGCGTACTTATTTGCCCACTTCGTAGTGTGTTTGGTTGGCTTTTTGTTTGTCTTGTATATTTTCGTTGCGTAGTTTTTCTTCGGTTTGTGTGGCTCTAAACAAGTTAGCTGCCAACTCTGTACTGCCCATATGGTCAAGTATATTTTGACTCTTTTTTAGGTTTTTCTTTTTGTGTATGCCTTTGGCATCTAAGCCACCATACAAACCTGCATAGCCGTGGTTTTGAAATATGGCATAATCCAACCCATCTTGTACCCCTGCATTTTTTGCTGCTGCTAAGTAGGTATTGTGTTTGCTCATTTCGGTACGCAAAAAAATACGCTTTTCTTCTTCGGTGCTTAGTTTGTTGTAAGCATCCATTTGCTGTATTTCCTGTATTCGGGTTTGCACAGCAAAATAGGTTTGCCCCAGGGCTACAACTTCTTTGCTTGGGTCGGCATTTTGTACTATTAGGTAACAGGCATAACGGCTTAGTTTTACAGTATCTACCTCACGTTTAGCTGTTTTGCCCAATTCTATCATTTCGAGGATATCCTCGAAATGATGTGTAATATCTTGCACACTATTTTTACAGGCTTCTTTTGCCCTTTCTATAACTGGTAAAAAATGCCTGTATTCGCTGTATTCTAATACTTTTGATAAATCTCTGGCACTCCAAAATTCATTGCCTTGTTCATCAATCTTTTTTATACTTTCAAAAAGCGATAGGTTATTTTTTGAAATTTCTTTTGCCATGTTATAAAATATTCTTTACTGTCAATGTATTGTAATTTGTCCAGATGAATTGCGTCCGCAGTGCGGACACAATTGAAAATTTGTTTATGTTGTGCTGTGTAATTTTCACTATGCTTCAATAATTTCTTTTAATAAATTTTCTGTTTCCTGCTCAATAGCCAAAATGTCTTTGGTTATTTCAGCCAAACTTCTTGGTGCTTGGTATTGGTAAAAGTATTTTGCAAAATTTACCTCATAACCTACTTTGGTTTCTTTGGCATTGTACCAGGCATTTGGCACAAATGGCAATACTTCGGTTTCAAAGAAATCATCAATACTATCTTTGAGTGGTATGTTTTCAATATCCCTCAACTTGGTATCGCTTTTTGGTTTGCCTTTACTATCTAACACTATGTTTCCTTGCTCGTCTTTTTCGGGCTGATGCACCGTTATTTGGTGGTAACCAAAATCGGTATTATCTAAAATGATGCTGTATTCGTTAGGTTCAAAATCTAAGAATAGTTTGGTAATGGTATTGATGTGGTTTGCATCAAACTGTACTCTTTTTTTACCCAATGGCTTACGCATTTTGCTATTGAAATGGTCGGCTGTTACATTTATCAATTGTAGCTTTCCTTTGCGTTTCTTTTCTTTTTTGTTGGTCAAAACAAAAATATAAGTAGGTATGCCAGTGTTGTAAAATAAATCGTTTGGCAGGGCTATAATGGCTTCTAACAAATCATTTTCAAACAGGTATTTGCGTATTTCGCTTTCGCCTTGTCCTGCATCGCCTGTAAATAAAGCACTACCATTATGAATAGTTGCAAAACGGCTGCCCAGTTCACTATCCTTTTTCATTTTGCTTACCATATTCATAAGGAAAAGCAATTGTCCATCGTTTACTCTGGGTACTCCAATTTTAAAGCGGTGGTCTATGATTTCTTTTTTATCCACTATGGCAGGTTGGTCTATCTTCCAAGTTTTGCCATAAGGTGGATTGCTCAACATAAAATCAAACTGCAAGTTTGAAAAACCATCATTGCTTAATGTAGAGCCGAAGGCGATTTTATCGGGGTCTTCTTCTTTAATGAGCATATCTGCTTTGCAGATGGCGAATGTCTCAGGGTTTACTTCTTGCCCATATAAATGAAAAGTTGCCTTTGGGTTTATTTCTAACGCAAAATGTTCTGCTTCGGTAAGCATACCACCACTACCACAGGCAGGGTCGTAAATAAGGTAAGTGCCATCTTTAATTTTGTCTTTGATAGGATCAAAAATTAAATGTGTCATTAACTTAATAATCTCTCTTGGCGTAAAGTGTTCACCAGCTTCTTCGTTGTTTTCTTCATTGAATTTTCGTATCAATTCTTCAAACACATAGCCCATACCTAAATTGGTTAAGCCTTCCATTACTACATTGCCGTCTTTATCTACTACTGGCTTGGGGCTTAGGTTAATGGTGCTGGTACAAAATTTTTCTATTAATGGAAAAGTGATATTACCTTCTTCCATTGTTTCTAATTGATTACGCAATTTGAACTTGCTTATAATATCTTGCACATCGCTACTGAAGCCATCTAAATAGGTTTCTATATTTTGGCGAATGTTTCCTGGTTCGTTGAGTAGTTTTTTAAACGTGTATTTTGAAGTATTGTAAAACACATAGCCACTTACTTTGCGAAGCTGTGGGGCTTGGTTATCTATCTTCATTGCGTTTAGCTTTTCGTGTATTTGCAGCACTGCTTCTTTGGTTGGTTCCAGAATAGCATCTAAACGCCTTAATACCGTAAAAGGCAAAATAATGTCTCTGTATTTACCTCTTGTGTACACATCACGAAGTACATCGTCTGCAATACTCCAAATAAAATTGACGATTGTATTATGTTGGACTTGGTTCATTACTTTGTTTTCTTAATTTGCTTTGTTACTGATTTCAATGCTTCGTCTGCCATTGTTTCGCTTTGAACTATATTATACAATTGGTCGGCAAGCCAAAGGGTTTGCAATTCTTCAACATCAGCTTTGAGTATTTGG
>CALAGJ010000054.1 GCA_937892395.1 uncultured Parafilimonas sp. | reverse complement strand
GTGGCATATTAAATATGTGGGGCAATTTTCCAATGCCCGGCAGTATAAAAACACCCGCACAGGCCGCTACATTTTTTAACCGGAATAATTACTTAGCACCGATGATTGCTTTCCAGGGAAAAACTGACGATGTTGTTTTTTATGATTATAGATATGAAAGTTTTCCACCAAATGATAGTTCTAAGCCCATAAGAGGTAACTATGATACTACCAGTTTCTGTATTGATAATGGTGGGCTGATTTCCATAGATCCCTCCGGTACTGGTGAAGACTTGCTAATGATTGGACCCATTGCCTTAAAAGGCTTACTCGATAATGCAGGCAAGGAAGCTGAGGTATATTTAGATTGTGATATGGGTCATGGATTAGATGCTGATTGCTGCCCTTCCGATCTTACTAAAAAACCACCAAACTGTACACAAAACTGTATTCCATTTCTTTCTAATTTTGGAACCGCAAGCATTAATTCGCAGCAAGTGCAGCTTTATATGGTGCAACGCACATCCGTTTTCTTTCAATCAACTATTTCCAATTCACCCATTAATGGCACATCCTTTTTTACAGATTGTGAAAACTTGCGAAATAGTTGTAGCCCAGGAGATAATGATAATAATTGTAACAATACTGATCAATGTCAATAACAAATAAAGTTAAAAAATTATGAAAACTTATTTATTAATCGCTACTTTTTTTTCCTGTTTGCATAATGCTTTGGCACAGCCTGGCACCATTGACAGCAGTTTTGGAGTTAATGGTATTGTAGCCTCCAACATTGGTCAATTAGGGGGAGGAAACTTGAAACTGGCCCTTCAAAAAGATCAGAAAATTGTAATGGCCAGCAACTTAAATCTTACTTGGGTTGTAGTACTCCGCTACCTGCCGGATGGAACACCAGATTCTTCCTTTGGTACCAATGGAAGAATTCAATCAGATAATTTTGGTTATGTTACTTCTATTGCTGTACAAAAAGATGGGAAAATATTAATTGGTGGTAATACTTCACCTGCATTTGGAAGCCAAATTTACTTTCGTCGGTTTCTTACCAATGGAACAATTGATTCTTCCTTTGGCAATAATGGTACAGTAATTAGCGTGTTGGATGGTATTCAGCAAACTGTAAGCGATATGTTATTGCAGGAAGATGGTAAGATTGTTGTTGTAGGGGGGTTTGCAGATAATGAAGCTACCTATGATATTTTTGTTGCCCGATACCTTCCTGATGGATGTTTAGACAGCAGTTTTGGGAATGAACAAGGTAAATCAAGGATTCTACGCTTAATTCAGGGAAATGCAATTGATTTTCAGAAAAACGGTAGTATAATAATTGGCGGAGGTGATTTTGGTGTAAACACAGCTTGTCGTTTTCTCTTAGCCAGGTTCAAATCAGATGGCATTATTGACAGCAGTTTTGGAGAAGCTGGTACCGGTATTGTAAAAACAAATATTGACCAGGATGGGGAATATATCAATGATATAGTGGTGCAACCGGATGATAAAATAGTAGTGGTTGGGACTGCTTTGGTGGGTGGTTTGGGCAGTAAGATATCTTATATTGCCATTGCCCGTTATTTCAAAGATGGCAGTTTAGACTCAGAGTTTGGAGAAGAAGGAAAAGTGAAATTAAAACTGACTGAGGATTCGGAAGGATTAGGTTTGGGTTTGCAGTCCAATGGCAAGATTGTAGTATCTGGTTTTACTTCATTATTGAAGAGCGACTATGTGCTGGCCCGTTACTTAAGCGATGGAACGCCTGACCCTGAG
>CALAGJ010000053.1 GCA_937892395.1 uncultured Parafilimonas sp. | reverse complement strand
CGCTACAATTGGTGATGCACTTAAGATAATGAAGGAAAACAGAATTGGAGGTATTCCTATCGTTAATACAAAGAACATATTGATGGGTATTTTAACCAACCGCGACCTTCGCTTCGAAAAAGATGCCAGAAAAAAAGTGAGTCAAGTTATGACTCGCGACGGACTAATAGTAGCAAAAGGGGTTACGTCGCTTCAGAAAGCTGAACTAATCTTACAACAGCACAAAATCGAAAAACTACCCATTATTGATAAGGCCAATAAACTTGTAGGTCTCATCACATATAAAGATATCATAAAAATTAAAGTTCGTCCTAATGCCTGTAAAGACGAACGTGGACGTTTACGAGTAGCTGCAGCAGTTGGTGTTACGCCCGATACCATGGAACGTGTAGACGCTCTGGTAAATGCAGGTGTTGATGCCATTATTATTGATACAGCACATGGTCATAGCAAAGGTGTTATTGAAAAATTAAAAGAAGTAAAAAGGAAAGATATTATAGACGTTCCTGGTAGTGATGGATTTAGCCTCATGGTTGACGATCGGATAAAAGCACATAATTTTTTTTATAAACAATATCCTTACACTGTAGAGTTTAGTGATGAAGTAGAAACAAAAAACTATATCAACTTGGCAAGTTGGGAGCCAATAGAAGATTTTCAAATGGCAGTACAGCAAAGTAGTTTCGTAGTCATAGCCCCACCATCTGCTAAACTAAGATTTAAAGAGATAAATATAACAAATCCGCCAACCATTTCTAATACATTGTATCAATGGAAGTTGGTAAATTATAAAGCCTTGAATAATGCAGCATTTCTTCCTGAATTTAGTAGTATTATACCTGCAGTACATGTGTCATCAGAAAAATTTAAGTATGATGATTTTGAGGGAAGTTTAGACTCTTGGTTGAACTATGGTAAATTTCAAATTGATCTAAATAAAGGTAGGGACATATTGCCGGAGGCAATAAAAAAAACAGTACACCAGCTTACTGATAATATAACCGATGAAAAGCAGAAAATAAAAGTATTGTACGAATACCTGCAGCACAATACACGATATGTCAGTATACAATTAGGTATTGGTGGATTCCAGCCATTTGATGCAAAATTTGTTGCAGAAAAAAAATACGGTGATTGTAAAGCATTATCAAACTATATGGTAGCCTTGCTCAAAGAAGCGGGTATAACTTCATATTATTCAATTATACATGCAGGTCCAAATGAGCAATACTATATGCCTGATTTTGTTTCAGACCAAACCAATCACATCATAGTTTGTGTGCCTATGAAAAACGACACTACATGGCTAGAGTGTACAAGTCAAGATAAAGCTATGGGTTTTATGGGAAGCTTTACAGATGATAGATATGCATTGCTAATAAAGGAAGATGGAGGCCATTTGGTAAAGACACCAAAGTATATAGCAGATAATAATAAAATCTGTAGTAAAGTTACCTCAACCTTGAACCTTGATGGTACATTAAGAGCAAACGTTCATGTTATATATAAAGGTTTGGAGCAAGAAAGTATGTTTGATTATTATCATTATACTACAAAAGAGGAATTTGATAAAATAATGAATTCGTTATTTGACCTGCCTACATATAAGGTAACTGCTTCTGCAATTAGTGAGATTAAAGATATTATTCCCTCTATTAACTGTGATATGGACATTGAAGTTGCTAAATATGCAAATGTTTCAGGAAAGCGGATTTTCATTAAACCAAATCTGATAAAAAAAAGTTACATCCAGCTTGACACAAGTACAAAACGGGTTTTTGATATTGCTTATCCATATTCATTTCAGCATGAGGATACTACAGTTATACAAATACCCGCAGGGTATAAAGTAGAAGCTTTATCTAAAAATATATCAGAAAAAAATAAATTTGGGGAGTACCGGATCAGTTTTTCAGTTTCCGAGAGTACTATAATCACACAGAGATTTTATAAGCGTGAGGAGGGAGTTTTTCCTGCCTCAGATTTAAAATTGCTGGCAGCATTCTACGATCTTATTTATAAAGCGGATAGAACTCAGATTGTCTTGGTTAAAAAAGAGTAGAAATAATAGAAATTCATTTGTAAAGATTCAATCATCTTCCAAGTGTAGTATATGAAAAAAACGATGTACTGCAGGTGCTAGCAGTAACCCAATATTAGTTATAAATGCAACTCCGCTAAACAGTGCATAAAAACTACTAAACCATTTGCCCGATATGGTTTTTATGGTTACAACAGGGCCCATTCCACTTAGTATCATACTGGCATTATGAAACGCATCTAACCATGGTATATTCGCCGTGTAGTGATAACCTAAAACGCCTATCAAGAGACAGATGGTAAGGAATAAACAAGTGTACAAAAAACTACGTATTACCCGCTGATAAAAAACCTTTCGCTTAGCAATGGGTTGCTTTTTATGCTCATACATAAACTATTATTTAGCATTATTTTTTTCAATGCTCAACGCTCCTGATGGACATTGTGCAACTGCTTCTATAATTTCTGGGGTACTGGCTGCATCTGCCACAATCCAAGGCTGCTGTCGAGGCTTAAAAACCTGCGGTAAATGTTTTACACAATTGCCAGAATGGATGCATTTTGCACTTTGCCAAACAATAGTGATTTCACCATTGCTGTATTTTTTTTGAATGTTATGAATGTCCATTTTTATATATTTTATACAATTCCTGTTGTAAAAGTAGTTTTTTAAACCAGATTTTGCAGGCCAATTTGTAAAATGAGAATAGGAAACATATCTATTATCTATAACATCTATTAGGATTTTTAAATCACACATATAACAAATACAAATGTCTTCATACAACTATATCTTCAATACAAATCATTCTTTACTTTTTTCTAAAATAGTTACCGCATCCGGACCGCAACAAAATATCAAATCAATCACACTGAGGTTGTTTTGAAAACCATGTCGCTCCATAAATACCTGTTGATATTTTGCATCTCTGGATAGCGACTGATAATTTTTGGGGAGATTGTCATTGCTGTCATGCAGCTTTTCTAAGGGTCGCTCCCAAGTAAATTCAAAATTAGGCCTTTGCTTTAGACAGGTATAAACCCAAACCAAGCAGGCCTTATTCCACTCATAAAGCAACTCCGGTTCTAATAAAAAAAGCTGAAAAAGGCTGTCTTTGTAATATTCCCAATAAACACTTTTTGCATAGCATGACTCAATACTTCTCAAATGTTCGTGCTGCCATTTTTTCTGATATGCAATTTTAATTTCACCAAATGATTGCCTCTTATCCCTTCCGCCCAGCAGGGGAGTAGAAAGCGTAATTAGACCATTTCCTCCTGCTATGATGGTTCTGTTCTGAAAACTGAGCTTTTTGCCATTCTCAAATAAGGAAAATATGTTATTTGTATTTTTTAATAACATATTTATCCAGTAAATATTTCCAAAATATTGAATATCAATATATTTATTCATAAATAAGATAATTTTTTTAGAAACTTGTAAGCTACTATTTTATTAAAAATATATTAAAAAAGAGCATTTATTTTAATAAATAAAAATATTGTTAGATCGG
>CALAGJ010000052.1 GCA_937892395.1 uncultured Parafilimonas sp. | reverse complement strand
CATTTTCTTGATTTTTAAAATTTACACTACAATTACTTGAGTTTATTGTAAGGTAAACTTATCACTTCTTATAATTTTATAAGTGATTAAATATCAATACAAGTGGATAACTACATTAAGGAAAAACGCCCATTTTTTGATAGGTTATACCTATTTTTTCTAATGCATCTACATAAGCTGCAGTACGGAGGCTATGCATTTTTTTATGTTTTTTAAAAATATCTCGTATGTTTTCGTAAGAATTTATCATGGTGTCTTCTAAGCCGGAGCGCACTATATCTAATTCGTCAGCACCTTTTAAATTATCGCGTTCGCGTGCAGAAATATTTCTTCCGGTACTATCTTCAATTAAATCAAGTATTTTATTAAAAGCGTTATCTTGGTAACGATGGTCTAATCTACCAAAACTTACGTGCGATAAGTTTTTCAACCATTCAAAATACGATACAGTTACACCACCAGCATTTAGGTACATATCCGGCACAATAAGTACACCTTTTTTGCCTAGTATTTCATCAGCATCCGGAGTAAGAGGGCCATTGGCGGCTTCGCCTATGATCTTTGTTTTTACACGATCTGCATTGCTGCCATTAATTACATTCTCTAAAGCAGCCGGAATCAAAATATCACACTCAGTTTCTAAAGCATCAGATGATTTGGCAAGGTTTGTAGCACCTGGGAAGTTTAGAATACTACCCGTGGCTTTGCGATGTTTAAATACATCTTCTTCATTTAATCCATCCGCATTGTAGATAGCTCCTTCATATTCTGCAATACAAATTACTTTAGCACCACCCTCTCTGAAAAACTTAGCACTATAGAATCCGACATTACCCATGCCCTGTACAATAACCGTTTTGCCTTCAATACCTTTTGTAAGACCAAGCTTTGTCATTACATCTTCCATTTGACAAACCTCTCTTACACCATAATATACACCAAGACCTGTGGCTTCTGTACGACCCCTTACACCACCTTGTGTTACTGGCTTACCGGTTACACATCCGGCAGCATCCACTTCACCGGGATGCATAGCTACATAAGTATCCAATATCCAAGCCATTTCTCTGGAACCTGTACCATAATCTGGGGCAGGTACATCAGTACCCGGGCCTATAAAATTCTTTTTTATCAATTCAGAAGTATAACGTCTTGTTATTTTCTGCAATTCAAATTCGCTATAGCTACGAGGATTTATTTTTATTCCACCCTTACCACCACCAAAGGGTACATTCACAATAGCACATTTATAAGTCATCAAAGCAGCAAGTGCCATTACCTCATCTTGATTTACTTCATCGCTAAAACGAATACCACCTTTACATGGTGTTTTATGATGACTGTGCTGTACTCTATACGCTTCTATTACTTCAATGCTTCCATCGTCTCTGCGTATAGGAAAACGAATCTGATAAACTGCATTACATACTTTTATTTGTTCAAGCAATCCTTTTTCCCAACCAGTATGGGGTGCAGCTTTATCAAAACTGCGGGTTACGCTCTCAAAAAAACTGTAGTTTGACATGATTTATGATTTATGAAATTTAAGATTAATGAATGTTCGTTTTTGATTTGAATGAAACTTTGCGCTAAATTTTGTTTGCTAAACCTATTTGCTTTTTTCTAATCGAGAAATTTTTCTATCTAACCTGTACAAGTAAATAAAAAGACCGGTAATGATGGTAACCACTACCGCTACAACCACATATATTTTTCCTTCGCTGGTCATAAAGTTTTCAGGTGAACTTTCCACAGACTGCTGTGCAAATGCATCAATAGTTTCAAACAACAAAAAAGCTGCTATTAAAAACAAAGTCTTTTTATACATGTAATGATTTTTCTTGGTGATATAACGCTATCCGAATACGTATTGTACTAATCCATACACCCAAAAGAGTCCAACCCAACACGGCAGGCCAAAATACTAAACGCATTTCGGGGGCAAGATCTCCGCCATTTAATCCGGGATTTCCTTCACTGCCTTCTCCACCCGGGTGAAGGGATTCAGTAAGCCTCGGTAATATCCAAAGTGTGGGGAAAAGCATAGCAAATGCAAACACATTGTACACCGATCCAATACGTGCTTTTTTTTCATCATCTTGCAAGCTGCCTCTCAATACAAAATAGGCCAAATAAATTAATAGTGCTATGGCTGCACCATTTTGCTTGGGGTCTCCGCTCCAAGGTTCTCCCCATTGGTAGTTTGCCCATATTGCTCCGGTTATTAATCCTAACACACCATACACCACACCTGTAGTGGCATAAGCAGTGGAATAAGCATCATATTTTGGCAATGGATTTCTTAAATATTTTATGGCATATACGACAGAAGTGGTGAGTAATATCATCATACCAAACCACATAGGAACATGAAAAAATAAATTTCGAATGGTCTGCTGTAGCCGTCCATCTAAAATTGGAATTTTTACTAAAAAGCCCATCACCGCTGTATAAAGCAGCAACAAATAAGCTAATAATTTCCACCAGTATTTGCGAAGCATTCGTAGTAAGTAATTTATTAATACAACATATTGTTGTAACAACCGGGCCGCAAAAATAAGGGAATTGTAATTTGTGATTGAACAAAAAGGGGAATCATTTATGTATCCATTGTGCCCTTTGCAATCTGTCATTTATGGCTTTGCCAAGCCCATATCCAGGAAATGGTTCTGCTAAGATAATATCATAAGCACCAGCATCAATCCATCTCAATGTTTGAAAAAGTTTTGCTGCCGCAATGGACATATTTTTTTCTGGGGATAGTATAAAACTTTCTACAGATGCTAAGTAATTGTAATCGTTATAAAAACTGATTGCAGCGATTTTTTTTCCTTGAAACTGATGACTCAACTGCTCCACATCACCCATGTATAGAGGTATGCCGGGAGCATAGTGGCTTTTTAATTTTCCAGATGTAGTAGCACTATGTGCAGGAGCCAGAATGGTATCGAGTCCGGAAATTTCTTGTAGGCTCTCCATCGACATGCCACCGTAACGATGTATCAAAATATGATCATGCATAACCTCTGCAATGGTGGACTCCACGCCAACAGCACTTTCTCCACCATCCAATATATAGGGAAGCTTACCTTCAAACTTTTGATATACATGCTGTGCCGTAGTTGGGCTTATATATCCAAATGGGTTAGCACTGGGTGCGGCAAGCGGAAATGTAATGGACTGCAATAATGATAGTGTGGTTATATGGTTTGGAATTCTTACAACTACTTTATCACTACCAGCAGTAAGTACATCTGGCACTATCAATTTTTTAGGAAGCATTAAGGATAAAGGTCCGGGCATGCAGGACTTTGCTATGGATAGGGCTTTGTCAGAAAAATCTGCATACAATTGCAATGATTCTATGGAATGACTGTGTAGAATAAGTGGATTGAAGCGGGGCCTATTTTTTGCTTCAAAAATTTTTATTATGGCCGCTTCGCTCAATGCATTAGCCGCAAGGCCATAAACTGTTTCTGTAGGTATGGCCACTAATGCACCTTGTTGTAAAAATGATGCAGCCTTTTCAATATCATGACCAATTAAAGTATGCATAAAAAAAGAAAATTGCTTAGTTTATTCCAATAAAAAAGAGGCGACTAAAATTGGTATATTGTTGTAATACCAATTTCAATCAACCTCTCGGCTTGTGCCCCAGGCGGGACTTGAACCCGCACTTGCATTGCTGCAAACAGGATTTTAAGTCCTGCGTGTCTACCAATTCCACCACCAGGGCATCCAAAAAAAAAGTTATCAAATTAAGATAACTTTTTTAATGAGAGCGGAAGACCAGGCTCGAACTGGCCACCCCAACCTTGGCAAGGTTGTGCTCTACCAAATGAGCTACTTCCGCTGATACTACAAAGAACTTTTCCGAAATTAAACATATAAGTTTTTCCGGAGGTGCAAATTTAGAGCTCTACTCTACATTGCAAAATTTTTCTTGATATTATTTATATTTTGGTGTGTATTCTGTATTGCCCGGCACTTCCACATCTGGCTTGCCTTTATAACGATGCTCATACAAATTATAGCAACCACCTACTACAAAAGCCACAAAAACCAAAACCTGCAGGTAAAATAAAAAGCGGGATGAGTTTACCCAGTTGTACCCAAATTCTTTTTCCTTATGCTCTACGTTATGGTTATCCATATATAAAATTTTCGTTGGCAAAAGTAAGGGCATGTAATTAAATATCCATCCTGTTTGAAATGATTTCTGAAAAAGTTTTTCTTCGTTTTATAAAATATTGCCAGACAATTAATCCAGGGTAGCAGCCTATAAGCCGATGCATTGGTTTATGGGGCAATGCCACATCTTTATGCTTTGAGAAATACCATGAAAAAAAATGAATATGTGCTTTTACTACAGCAATAAAATCGGCGATATGGCCCGTCAGCAAAGACTTCCATGCAAATGCAGCATCCAAAGCCATCCTGGTGGGCAGCATCCAAATCTTTTCCAAAGTAGAAAGATTTTTTGAAAGCATAATGAGGTTATTTCTGAAATTATAATATACTTTTCTGGGATTTCCCTTTGGCAATGTACCCCCACCCACATGATATACTAATGATTGAGGATAACATTTTATTTCATAACCTGCACGCTGCAAACGCCAGCATAAATCAATTTCTTCCATGTGTGCGAAAAAAATCGGATCTATACCGCCAACAGCATCATACAACCTGGAGCGTATAACCAAGCATGCCCCTGTGGCCCAAAATATATTTTGAGCTGTATCATACTGTCCACTATCTGCTTCGCAATTGTCAAGAATGCGGCCTCTGGCAAAAGGGAATCCTAACCTATCTATCCATCCGCCGCAGGCGCCTGCATATTCAAAATAATCTTTTTGATGATGGCTTTTTATTTTGGGCTGACAGGCTGCCACTTCTTGCTCTGCATCCATAGCATCAATCAAAGTACTTAACCATCCTGGAGTTACTTCTACATCTGAATTGAGGAGTACAAAATATGCTGCATCTATCTGTTTTAAAGCAGCTTGATAGCCACCTGCGTATCCTGTGTTTTCTTGTAGTTGAATGATTTGTACTGTAGGAAATTTTGAATGAAGGAGTACAAGACTATCATCCGTAGATGCATTGTCTGCCACAATGATAGCAGCATCCGAGCTATATGCTATTACCGAAGGCAAAAATTTTTCTAAATAATTTCTACCATTATAATTAAGAATAACTACTGCTGTTTTATATGTGTACAATCTGATTCATTTTGTATTAGATAAACAAATGTAAAAACATTAAAGACAAAAAAGATACCTACTCATTATAGCACAACAATTAATCTTTAAACAAATGATCCATTGATCATGACACGTTCTATAATGGGATGGCTAAATGCATAGGGTATGTACGCCAATGATTGCATGGGTGGCATAAATTGCAAATTTGCTCTTTTGCCTTTTGTAATACTTCCACATATAGCTTCACATTGCATTGCATATGCTCCATTAATGGTAGCAGCATTTATAGCTTCCTCGGGCAGCATTTTCATTTGCACACAGCTCATAGACACAACGGTATGCATATTCCCACCCGGGCTGCTGCCAGGGTTATAATCACTGGCTAATGCTACTGTGCAGCCAGCATCAATCATTTGCCTTGCGGGCTGATAAGGCATACGCAAAAAATAGGCAGCAGTGGGCAGCATAGTGCCAATGGTATTTGATGCGGCCAATGTTTGAATATCATTGTCTGTCATTACTTCCAGATGATCTACTGATAACGCACCACACTGAATGGCTGCCTGCAAACCTCCCATACTGGATAGCTGATTTACATGCAATTTAGAAGTAAGACCATACTCTTCCCCAGCTTTAATCACTTGTACCATTTCATCCGTGCTAAAAAAACCTTGCTCACAAAAAACATCAATAAAATCTGCTAATTTTTCTTTTGCAATTTGTGGCAGCAAATCGTTTATCAACATATTGATATATCCCAAATGATTGTCTTTGAACTCCAAAGGAAATGCATGTGCCCCTAAAAATGTTGCCTTTATAGGAATGGGAGATTTTTCCTTCAATTTATGGATAACACGAAGCATTTTTAATTCTGAATCTATATTTAAGCCATATCCACTTTTTATTTCGATGGCACCCGTACCCATACAAATGAGTTGCTCCAATCGCTTCCATGCCATTACAAAAAGATCGTCAGCAGATGTGTGTTGTAGCCGCTTGGCACTATTCAGAATGCCACCACCCTTGGCTGCTATTTCAGCATAGGAAAGACCTTTAATTTTATCTACAAATTCATCTTCTCTTGTAGCAGCAAAAACAATATGTGTATGACTATCTACCCAGCAGGGTATAATGGTAGCTCTTTCGGCATCATAAAAGTTTGCCTGCTCATGCATGGTGTTAAGGTATATTTCAAGTTCTTCCATGCTGCCCCAATTGCAGATAAGTCCATCTTCAATATGCAGAAAAGCATGCTTTAAAGATTCTATTCTTTTTAAATCATCCCCTTTCAGTACATTACTTTTTTGAAGTATGCCGGCCAATAAGCCAATGTTTTTTATGATGAGCGTTTGCATGAATTATGGATGATTATTTGAAGATTGAAAATTTTCCATTGTGTAATCAATAACAACGAAGATGCAAATACATATACTATTATTTTGGTGCTTTTCTATATACGTAAATTGCCACAAATAAAAAGATGAAGTTGGGTATCCATGCTGCAATCAATGGAGGTAAATTCCCTTTTGTGCAAAAGATGGTGGAGAACCTGTCCATGATGATAAAAATGGCTGCAATGGCAAGTCCGATTCCAAGATGGGCCCCACTTCCTCCCCGTACTTTTCTACTGGCAATAACTGCACCAATAAGTGTAAGAATGAGTACTGCAAAAGGTGTTGCGATTCTCCTATATGCCTCTACTTGCAGTACTTTAAGCCCTTCGGTGCCTCTTGTTTTCTCTTTTTCAATATATTCAAAAAGTGCTGGACTGGTTAATTTATCTTTTGCATAATCATCCCGAGCTAAATCGGTATATGAAAAATTATATTTTACAAATTTTTCCTTTTGTTGCATCACTTTTTCTTTCAGCGTATCAATAGATCTTTCATATACATTTTGGAGCTTCCATTGCTTTTTTGCCGTATCCCAATAAATACGATCACTTCGAAGATTAAATACTACTTTTTTGTTTTTTACTTTATTTAAAAAAAATGGTCCACCGCTCTTGCTAAAGGTGTCATAACTACGTACACCGGCGTAAGTAAATGAATCTATTCGGAAGTATATATTTCTTTCCTGTCTGTTTACCAAAGGGTCATAACTACTATTTACTTTTATATATTTTGCTTCGAAATCTGTGCGAATTTTATTTGCCGGAGGTATAATAAAACTATTGAGGAGCAGTAAAATGAAACCTAAAATGATTCCTCCAAAAATATAAGGTCTTAAAAATCTATTGAAACTGGTACCGCTGGCAAGTATGGCTACTATTTCACTTCTACCTGCCATTTGGGATGTGAAAAAAATGACTGAAATAAATACAAATAATGGAAACAGTAAACCGCTGATAAAAGGGATGAAACCCATATAGTAATTTACAAATACATCTGCAGCACTTAATCCTGCTTTTACAAAATCATCAGTTTTTTCGCTTACATCTATCACCACCGCAACTACAGTAAATAGCATTAAACAAAAGAAGAATGCTGTAAGAAATTTACCTATGATATATTTATCAATCTTTTTCAGGAAGAATAAATTTTGTCAAATGTATTTGCATAGTCATTATTTCACAGTTAAAAAATGCTATTGCTCTTTAATGTTGTTTATTAATTAAAACACCTTTTGCATTTGCATACAAAAGGTGTTACATGTTTTTAAAAATTTTATTTACTGATTCTTACAGCAATACGACGGTCTTTTATACGGTCAGATTCTGGTGCATCAGCAGCAAATTTTGCAAACTCACTTCCATATCCTTCAGCCCCTGTAAGCTGTGTGCCCACTCCGCCATCTGTAAGTGCTGCTTTTACAGCATTTGCACGGTCTGCGCTCAATTTTTTATTGACTGCTTCGTTGCCGGTTTTATCTGTGTAGCCACCAATTTTTAATTTGAGTGTGGGATATGCTTTTAAAATTGCAGTAAGGTTTTCAACCTGATGTTTACTCTCTGGAGTAAGCTCTGCACTTCCTGTTTTAAAATTGATATGATCAAAATCAAACCATATTTTTTTCAAGCTATCGTCACTGAAGTTATCATATCCATTTTTGATAAAATTGATCAATTGATCTTCTATACCTCCTTTGTAAGCATCCAATTCAATATTTCCCGGCAGGGATAATTTTAATGATTCTACCTGCGGCTCTGCATGAGCCTCAGAATTTTCATGATTTGCCGCATCACCTGATGCATGTGTATCTGCATCGTGATGTGTAGTAGCATTTTCATCATGATTACTACCGTGTGCGCCACCAGGCACAAAGTTTCCATGACAAGTCATCATCAACATTAAAAGACAAAACACTGTGGCAAAAGCAAGAAAAGCAGTGAGTGTATATTTCCTGCTGTCGTTTGGTTCCTGAGAATGGTCAGACATAAAATAATTTTATTGTGCGGCCAAAAATAGGGGAATCCTAAATATTGATAACATGGCTTTTGAGGTTTAAAATCAATTCAGGATCTGGACAGTTGAAGAGGTATTTTTCAGCCTCCTCTTTACTACATACACCAGGGTAATCCCCCTCATACAATTCTATATTTGTTATAATTTGAAAATGCAAATGTGGTGGCCAATTTCCATTTTCTTCAGGTGCCCCTATATGTGCTATGATATTTCCCCTGCTTACATAATTTCCTGGTTGTAAAATGGAAATATCGTTTAAAGCAATATGACCGTATAAAGTGTAAAATGAAATACTATCCAATTGATGAGAAAGAATGAGTGTGGCTCCATAATCTCCGAGCCGATTATTAAATGCAAAACTATGCACCATGCCACCCATAAAAGCATAAATTGGAGTACCTACATGGCCCCACACATCAACACCCAAATGCAATCTTCGTGGGGATGCTAAGCCATCAAACAGACTGCTGGAGCTATATATATCTCTCCATTCATTATAACCACCTATAGCATATTGGCAATGATGCATTTCAAGATGGGTATCTATATAAGATCTAAAAAAATGAATATCATTATAAATTTCTGGGGTGAGTGTTTTGTTTGTAGCAGATAGATTTAAAGGAAAAATTCTGATTGGATTTGTTGTAAAGGGTACTACCGGATGAAACTGATGTTTGTACTTATTCAATAGGTTAATTGTGGCGTTCTGTATCATATAACAAAGATATTAGAAAAGTGCTTTTATATCTTCAAACAAAAAGTTGCCATACTGTAATATCTATTGTATCTGATTTCCTACTCATATATCATGACCAAAAATCTTACTCATTTTCATTACCTACAACAAAAGAGTGACATATGAAAAACTGTGTATCCCGATGCATATTAGTAGATTTTATGGATACTATTTGGATAAAATTTTTGAGTAAAAAAATAGGTAACAATAAGAGCTTGCAAAAACGCTATCAAACATAAGCGATATAAACAAAATAAACCCCCTACATTGCGTCAAAAATAAATTTGCACATGATCAAAAGAATAGCCATTCTATCATTCATTTTTATTTCTGTGCAAGTATCTGCACAAACAAATAAAGACTTTAATGATGTATTCAAACCACTCAAATGGAGATGTATAGGACCTTTTAGAGGAGGAAGGAGTGTATGTGCCACTGGTGTTGTTAATGATCCCACCACGTATTATATGGGTACAACTGGGGGTGGTGTGTGGAAGACTACGGATATGGGCATCAACTGGTTTAATGTATCAGATGGTTACTTCAAAACAGGTACTGTAGGAGCAGTAGCTGTGGCGGAAAGTGATGCTAATGTAGTGTATGTTGGTATGGGAGAGCATGCTATAAGAGGGGTAATGACCAGTAGCGGCGATGGCATGTATAAAAGTACTGATGCAGGTAAAACCTGGAAGCATATTGGACTAGAACCTACTCAACATATAGCACGGATTCTTATCCATCCAAAAAATCCAGATGTAGTGTATGTGGCAGCACAAGGACCACTATATAGTTCATCAAAAGAAAGAGGCATTTTTAAAAGTACAGATGGAGGAAAAACTTGGAACAAGATATTGTATGTAGATGATAGTACAGGTTGTAATGAGCTGAGTATGGATATGAATAATCCAGAAATTATTTATGCCTCTATGTGGCATCATGGTCGCAAGCCTTGGCAAGTAATCAGTGGTGGCAAGGGCAGTGGATTATATAAGTCAACTGATGGTGGTGCCAATTGGGAGCGGTTAGAAGATGGCCTGCCGAAGGATATGGGTAAAATGGCCATAGCGGTGTGCCGCAGCAATAGTGAAAAAGTGTATGCCTTGATTGAAAGCAATTGGGATAATGATGAAGGTGGTGTGTATGTAAGCAATGATGCAGGTAAAAGTTGGAGCCAGGTAAGTAGCGATCATCGCCTCATACAGAGAGCATGGTACTATATTGAAATATTTCCGGATCCACTCAATGAGGAAAAAGTATATATCATGAGTGCACCAGCCATGCGTTCTATTGATGGAGGCAATAGTTGGGAAGATGTATCCTCTACACATGGTGATTATCATAATTTATGGATCAATCCAAAAAATTCTTCCAATATGATTATTTCTGATGACGGGGGCTCAGCCATTACTTTCAATGGGGGCCGGAGTTGGAGTAGCCAGGATAATCAGCCTACTGCACAGATTTACAGAATTAATACAGACAATTTATTTCCTTATAATATTTATGGTGGACAGCAAGACAATAGTTCAGTAAAAATTGCGAGTAGATCACTGGGCGGATATGATATTTCTTCAACAGATTGGACTTATTCCGCCGGAGGCGAAAGTGCTTTTCTGGCCTTTGATCCTGACGATCCACGGTATGTAATGGGAGGTAGTTATCAAGGTACTGTGGAAATATTAGACTATGCTGCAAAAGCAGGTACAAATGTGATGGCAGCACCCATACAATATCTGGGCAGAGATGCTAAAGATAATAAGTATAGATTCAACTGGAATGCACCAATAATCTGTAGCATACAAGAGCCCCAGACTTTCTATCATGGAAGCCAATATCTACTGCGCACAAAGGATATGGGCCGCACTTGGACGGAAGCAAGCCCAGACCTTACCCGCAATGAAAAAAGTAAACAAGGCCGACCCGGAGTACCCTACACCAATGAGGCAGTAGGTGCAGAAAATTATGGTACATTAAGTTATATTGCTGAATCTCCGCATGAAAAAGGAGTAATATGGACAGGCAGCGATGATGGCTATGTGTTTATAACAAAAGACAATGGTGCTACTTGGCAAAATGTAACACCTGCTGGATTGAAAGAATGTCTGATCAATGCAATTGAATTATCTCCATTTGATAAAGGCACAGCATATATTGCCACCACACGTTATAAATTTAATGACCACACACCAGGTTTATATAAAACAACGGATTATGGTAAAACATGGAAGGCAATCAATAATGGTATCCCTGCCAATGCTTTTACCCGTGTAGTAAGAGAAGATGCCAAAAGGAAAGATTTACTTTTTGCAGGTACAGAAACAGGGTTATACCTTTCATGGGATGGCGGCACAAGCTGGTCTTCATTTCAACTCAATTTGCCCATTACACCCATTACAGATTTAAAAGTGCATAAGGGTAATTTGATTGCATCTACAAGTGGTAGGTCATTTTGGATTTTGGATGATTTAACAGTGTTAGAACAATACAAGAAGGGTGATAGCAACTTTGCATTACTTGATATTGCACCTACTTATATTTCAAATGGGGGGAGTGCACTCAATAGCACAGATGAATCCTTTACCGGTCTGAGTAGCAGCTCGGGTGTAAACCCTGCCACTGGTATGGTATTGTATTATATCCTTCCGGAAATGAAAGATGACGAAGCACTTAGCTTAGAAATAAAAGATGCCAATGGCAATGTTGTAAGAAATATATCCAGCAAGAAAGATGAGGATTTTAGCTACTACGATGGAGGCCCCCCCTCGGCTCCAACACTGAGCAAAAAGAAAGGATTGAATAGGTTTGTTTGGGATTTGCGTCATGCAATTATGCCGGGTGTGCCTGATGTATATATTGAAGGTAGCTATCGTGGTCATAAGGCAATACCTGGCACTTATACCATTACATTAAAAAAAGGTGATGTTATAAAAAGTACCACAGCTATAATTGAAAAGAATCCATTATACACCACTACAACATCAGATTACACTGCTTATGATCAAACTATGCGCAGCATGGAATCTGAGCTTACTGCCATGCATAATATGATTAACAGTGTGTATAAAAAACAACAACAACTCCATAATTTATTGAATAAACTGGGTGATGATGAAAAATATAAATCAGTAAAAACTGTGGGTGATTCCTTAGTGAAAAAAATGAAAACTTGGGATGAAGAAATGGTACAACGTAAATCAAAAGCTTATGATGATGTAGAAAATTTTCCCAATAAATTCACCTCTGATTATCTCTATCTCATCAACCAAACGGAAAGTGATTTACCTCGTGTAAACCAGCCAAATATTGATTTAATGCAGCAGATGAATATGCAATGGGCAGAGCTGAAAAAAAGAGGTGAACATTTGCTGAATACCGAAATACCCGCTCTCAATAAATTACTCTGGGATGCAGGCATAGGTGGCATTTGGGAATAAAAATATTTTATATGCATTCACAATGTCAACTCTTAAGGGTTGACATTTTTTTTGATGCGTAGAATGGCTTTTATTATTGAGTATGATAAAAAACCCAAAACATTTTTTGCTCCTATATGAAACACAATATTTCTACAAACAATATTATTGCAACTACTAAATTCCTTGTATGAATAAAGGTTTTTTCTCTATCCTCTTGCTGGTATTATCCAATAGTTTTATGACACTTGCTTGGTATGGACATTTGAAATTTAAAGACATCAGCTGGCTAAAAAATGTGGGCATTTTTGGAGTTATTCTGATAAGTTGGGGTATTGCATTATTTGAATACATGCTACAAGTGCCAGCAAATCGAATTGGTTATACTGAAAATGGTGGGCCATATAATCTTTGGCAATTGAAGGTAATACAGGAAGCCATTAGCCTTATTGTATTTACCCTATACAGCATATTGGTATTTAAGCAAGAGACCCTCCGCTTTAATCACTTAATTGGTTTTACTTTTTTGATACTTGCGGTATATTTCATTTTTAAGAAATAAACATAGTAAAAAATATTCTCATTTAAAAGGAACTTATATGCCGCATTTTTCCTGTTTAAATATGCAGAATTGAAAGGACAAGAATCATGTTATAAAAGACAAATAATTCTGAAGAAATTTTTTTCCAACAAAATTTACACAACCATTTCTTGCTATATTCCTTTCTTTGTACAAACAAAATTAATATTTATGAGAAGGATTTTAATGTCATTATTTGCCGTAGCTGCGCTTATTCAGTACAGCAGTGCACAAGAAGGAACCGTTTTAGTTTATGGAAATGTAGGCTACAATTCTACAAAACCGGCTGGTGATGAAGCCACGAATAGCTTCAGTTTTAACCCAGGAGTTGGTTATCAGTTTGATGACAATTGGACAGTAGGAGCCAATCTGGGATTATCTTCAGAATCTCAGGATGGAGATAAATTTACCTCCTTTAGTGCAGGCCCATTTGTAAGGTATTCAGAATCACTCAGCAACACATTTGCAATCTACATGCAATTGCAAGGAGGCTTCGTATCTGGCAAATTTGAAACTGAAGATCAGGCAGATGTTAAAACCAATGGATTCAATGCAGGTTTATTTCCGGCGGTTTTTATAAATGTAAATAAGAGCTTCGGCTTAAATTTCTCATTTGGTGGAATCAATTATGAAACACTGAAATTTGAAGGAGCCTCTGAAGGAAGTTCTATTTTTGATTTCAATTTTGGTCAAACTATCAACATTGGTATTTCAAAAAACTTTGGTTGCAAAAAGAACAAACAAAGATTTTAGTTGATTACACATATCAAAAAGAAAGCTGCCCAATGAGAGCAGCTTTTTTTATTTTATTCCCCTTATGTATTGAATTAATACAAGGTTCAAATTTTCATTTATTATCTAACCTTTCTGGACAAAGCTCTTTTAGCAGCATGTACAATATCCGGAGTATCTAAGCCATATTTCTTTAATAACTCCACAGGTTTTCCGCTTTCTCCAAATGTATCATTGGTGCCAATATATTCTATGGGAATCGGAAAATGACGGGATGCTACTTGTGCAATGCTATCACCCAAACCACCAAGAATATTATGCTCCTCACAAGTTACAGCACATTTTGTTTTTTGAATGGATTGAATGATTGCAGCTGTATCTAATGGCTTTATAGTGTGTATGTTGATGAGCTCAACACTCAGCCCTTGTTCTTCTAAAATTCTTCCGGCTTCTATTGCTTTCCAAACCAAGTGGCCACAGGCAAATAGGGTTATATCATTTCCTTCATTTAAAACCTGTGCTTTGCCTATTTGAAAATCGGATCCGTCTTCTGATGTAAAGTTTGGCCATTTTGGTCTGCCAAAACGCAGATATATCGGGCCTTCATAATCAGCAATGGCAATGGCTGCGGCTTTAGTTTGATTAAAATCGCAGGGTACTATTACTGTCATGCCCGGCAGCATTTTCATCAAACCAATATCTTCAAGAATTTGATGTGTAGCACCATCTTCGCCCAAGGTAAGACCTGCATGGCTGGCACATATTTTTACATTTTTACCACTGTATGCAATGCTTTGTCTTATCTGATCGTACACCCTTCCTGTACTGAAATTTGCAAATGTGGTAGTGTAGGGAATTTTTCCTCCAATAGTCATTCCCGCAGCCACTCCCATCATATTTGCTTCTGATATGCCGCACTGCACATATCGCTCCGGAAAATCTTTCATAAAAGGTCCCAACTTTAATGATCCTGCAAGGTCTGCAGTAAGCACCACTACATTTTCATTCCTTTTTCCGGCTTCATGTACACCCTCTCCAAAACCACCTCTGGTTTCTTTTTCATTCAGAACTTGAATATCTTTTATCATTGATTTGATGATTTTTTTAATTTAAAACAGAGTTTTGACTATTGAGCAATTGTTCATCTTCTTTTATTCGCAATTCCCATTGCCATGCAGTAAGCATCATATCATCCAAGTTGTATTTTACTTGCCAGTTTAATCCTTGTACCGCTGCATCATTATTGGCATAAATAGCAATTACATCTCCGGCGCGGCGTGGCCCAATATTATAATTGAGTTTTGTGCCACTTACTTTTTCAAATGCCTGTATGGCTTCCAAAACGGTAACGCCATTACCACTACCCAAGTTGAAAATATCGCAAATAGTTTTGTTCTTTCCATCCAGTAAATATTGCAACGCCAGTGTATGTGCATGTGCTATATCACATACATGGATATAGTCCCGCACACAACTTCCATCTCTGGTATCATAGTCGCTACCATGCACCTGCATTTGAGGCAGTTTGCCAATAGCAGTTTGTGTAATAGCGGGAACAAGATTTTGTGGGCGCCCTACGGGCAATTCACCAATATTTGTGGAAGGATGTGCTCCCACAGGATTGAAGTATCTTAATAGTATAGAAGGAGTATGATGTGCTTTGGCCACATCCTGTACCACCTGCTCTCCCATTTGCTTAGTAGCACCATAAGGTGATTCAGCTTTCTTCTGAGGCGTTTGCTCTGTAACGGGTATGCTGTCAGGGTTTCCATAAACCGTGCAGGATGATGAAAATACAAAGTTTGGTACATTAAATTCTGTTGCACATTTCATTAGATTTACTAAGGAAAACATATTGTTTTCATAATAATCCAATGGTTTTTCTACAGACTCTCCCACGGCTTTATAGGCAGCAAAATGAATGATACCGGCCAGGTCGTTATTCTCTTCAAAAATAGCACGGGTATCATCAAAATTTTTTAAATCAACTTTATAAAATTGAATCTTTTTTCCCGTTATTTTTTCAATTCCATTTAGGATATACGCATTAGACCTTGAATTATCATCTACACAGACTACATCAAATCCATTTTCAAATAAATCAACTATGGTGTGTGAGCCTATAAATCCGCAACCACCTGTTACCAATATTTTTTTCATACAAATTTTTGCGTGTTAATGCCAGATATGATTTAAAGCGGGCAAAAATAGGGATTCGGATTTAGGATTTATACACAATCAATTGACGAGGTGTAGTGAAAAACAAAAAAGAAAAAATACGATTATGGATTTGGGAATTAAAATTTATTGTCCATTACGAAAACCAAAAGACTCTAATCTACAATCCTGATTTTGGCATATTGAAGCATGATTTTCTTTTCTCCATTTGCATCAAACAAAATCGTAGCAATTGGATTATGGTTACTACCTTCCATATTTTGGATGATACCAAATCCAAAACGCTGATGTTCTACCCGCTGTCCGGCTTTTAAATTTGCGGTATCACTGGGCACAAAATTTTCGGTAGGTGTATGCACGGTAGGTTTTTGTATGGGAGATTTTGGCGGTAAATATCCCGGTGTGCTTTGTACAGTTTTTCCTGGTGGAGGTCCATATTTACTTTCTGCTTGCTTGGCATTATTCCAGCCGCCATGCATACGGTCAAATGCTGATGCTCCACCAAATCCTAAACTGGTTTGTCTTTGTGCCGAACCCGCCGAAAGTGTTGTATCCAATAAGTTTGGGGGCAACTCACCAAGAAATCTACTGGGGTCATTAGTCACTAAACTACCAAACTTGTAACGGTTTTGCGCATAGCTAATCCAGAGTTTTTTTCTTGCCCTCGTTATAGCTACATAAAATAATCTTCTCTCTTCTTCTAGGTCATCCCGATTGTTTATACTCATGGCATTGGGAAACAATTGCTCTTCCAATCCGCCTACAAATACACATTCAAACTCCAAGCCCTTAGCTGCATGAATAGTCATGAGTTTTACCACATCTGCATTAGGGTCTTTTTTATCCTGATCAGTAAGTAAAGTAATCTGTTGAAGATAGCTACCCAAACTTTTATCGCCAGCTTCCCCGCTTTCTTCATCTAATGGTGTTTCCATCCATTCCTTTATACTATTGAGTAGTTCTTGAATATTTTCATAACGGGCCACTCCTTCGGAAGATTTATCGCTAAAATGCTCTTTTACAATTCCTGTTTGCTTACCAATATGTATAGACACATCATAGGCATTATGTTTTAAAAGCATGCTTTGAAAACTTTTTATCATAATGACAAATGCTTCTACCGCCTCTTCGGCACCACCTCTAATGCCCGTTTTCGTTGGATTTTGCAATATTTCCCATACGGGTACTCCTAAATTATTTGCTGTAAGAATTAATTTATCAAGGGATGTTTTTCCTATTCCCCGCATGGGGTAATTTATAATACGCTTTAACGCTTCTTCATCTTGCGGATTTACCACCACACGCAGATAAGCAATAAAATCTTTAATTTCTTTTCGTTGATAAAAGCTGATGCCTCCATAAATAATGTACTCTATACCCATGCGGCGCAAGCTTTCTTCATAGGACCTACTCTGTGCGTTTGTACGATAGAGAATGGCAAAATCTTTATTGTAAAAATGATTTCTCAGCTTTTGTTCTTTGATAGTATCTGCTGCAAATTTTCCTTCATCATTATCAGAAAAACTCCGCACAATTTTTATTTTTTCTCCTTGCTGATTATCTGTCCATAAATCCTTTGGTATTTGACCCACGTTATTTTTAATGAGTTCATTAGCACTTTCTAAAATGCTTTTTGTGCTGCGATAATTTTGCTCTAATTTGATAATGGTCACATCATCATAATCATGTTTAAATTGTAAAATATTCTGAATGGTGGCACCTCTAAAACTATAAATGCTTTGTGCATCATCGCCAACCACACATATATTTTCATGCTGTGCAGAGAGTAGTTTTATGATTTCATATTGCGCAGCATTGGTATCTTGATACTCGTCAATCATGATATACCTAAACTTACTTTGATATTTGATAAGCGCTTCCGCAAAAAATTTTAAAACCTTATAAAAGTTCAAGAGTAAATCATCAAAATCCATTGCACCATTTTTGAAACATCGCTTGGCATAGGCATCATAAATTTTTGCAAATGCGGGTCGATTTGCTTGAGCATCTTCTTGTTGTAGATTATAATCAGTGCGATATGCATCTGCATCTATCAATGCATTTTTTGCTGCTGATATTCTATTATATACTAAATTAGGTTTGTAATGTTTATCGTCTAAACCAAGTTCCTGTATTACCGTTTTAATCACACTTTTTGCATCATCCGTATCATAAATGGTAAAGTTTGCCGGATAGCCCAATCGTGGTGCTTCCAATCTTAAAATACGTGCAAACACAGAGTGAAAAGTACCTATATAAAGATTTCTTGATTCATTGTTGCCTAGAATATGTTCAATTCGTTCTTTCATTTCTTTGGCAGCCTTATTCGTAAAAGTAAGGGCCAGTATATGAAAAGCATCTACACCGTGATTCATTAAATGAGCAATACGAGTGGTCAATACTTTTGTTTTTCCACTACCAGCACCCGCCACAATCATCAACGGGCCGTTGATATGCTCTACAGCTTGTTTTTGAGATTCATTCAATCCAAGTAAATAATCCTGCATGGCTGCAAAGTAAAGGGTGATACTATGGAAATGGAGTGATGTGTGGAAAAGGAATACATAAGTTTATAAGAATATTAAAAATAACAAATTTTGATGGAAAAAAAGGTCTTTGTATTCTCAAATGCTTGAAATGGGTTCTTTTACTACTATGCGTTTAATAATCATTATTACCCATCCTAATGAAACACGTATTTGAGAAATTATGGCTTCATGCTACCACTATACCATTATCTCCTGCAAATTTGTGCCATGATACTGCCTCCAAATCTACAACCCGGTGATGTTATTGGTATGGTATGCCCTTCCGGCTATTTGCCATTTGAAAAAATGCAGACCTGTATTAAAACCCTTACTGCATGGGGGTTTGAAGTGAAGCTGGGTAAAACAGCAGGTGGTCAATTTCATTATTTTTCAGGTACTGATGAGGAACGACTTATAGACTTGCAGCAAATGCTGGATGATCCTGCAATACACGCAATATTATTTGGCAGAGGCGGATATGGGCTTAGTCGTATCATTGACAAAATTGATTTTACCAACTTTATTAAAAAACCAAAGTGGCTGATTGGTTATAGTGATATTACTTTATTACACAATCACCTTAGCGCCTGCTGGAATGTTGTATCCCTTCATGCTCCTATGGCTGCGGCTTTTAATGATGGTGGTGCAGAAAATGTTTATATACAATCCATCAGAAAAATCATTTCAGGAGAGGAAATGGAGTATTCAATCCCTACTCATTCGTACAATAAACAGGGTACGGCATCTGGTATATTAACCGGAGGAAATTTAGCCATGATAGCACATAGCATTGGCACGCCAAGTGCTGTAAATACGCAGGGTAAAATTCTTTTTATAGAAGATGTAGGGGAGTATATTTATAACATTGATCGCATGATGGTGCAATTAATAAGGGCAGGCATTTTTGATCATTTGGCGGGGTTAATAGTGGGGGCTTTTACAGATATGAAAGACACGGTTATTCCTTTCGGAAAAGATGTGTATGATTGTATTGCAGAGCATTTGTCAATATATTCTTTTCCTGTATGTTTTGATTTTCCGGTAGGGCATGCAACAAAAAATTATCCATTACAATGCGGTAGAGTACACAACCTCATTATTACTAATGAATCTGTACAATTAAATTATATTTAAAGCAATTTGTTCTCAGAAAATCTTTAACAATTTTCTTCAGGTTACATTCTGAATCATCGTTGTATTAATGTGTACAGGCCTGCTCTTATTTCTTTTCATTCATTCATAAAAAATTAAAATTATGCAACGTAAATTTGTTGCTGCCTGCGTATTGGCAGTATGTGGAATCTTTGTATCATCCTGCGACCTTATTTTTGGAAATAAAATAAATGATGAGCCGCATCAAAAACTTTCAGGATCCTGGATAGCTGTAGGCGATAGTAGTGTTAGTGATTCGCTTTTTAATACTGCAATCATTGATAGTACCGGAAAATTGGAATTGATATTTCAGGCTGACAGTGTACTCATTGCCGAGAAAAATGACAGTACCATTTTGCAAATAAAATATTATCAGAACATCAGTGCTGATACTTTATATATAAAACGAGACAGTAGTATAGATTCCTATACTTTAAGCTGGTCATCTGATAGCAATTTGATGATACATGATGCAGATAAATCTTATTCATTTTTCAGGGAATAAAAAATGATTGCTTGTCATATCAACTTATAAAATCAATATTATGCAACTCAAAAAAATATGGACTTTAGGCTATATCGTTATAATGCTTGCAGCGTGTGGCGCTGATTCGGAAAACATGGTAGCAGATGGGGCTGTGGCTGAAAATGAAATGGCGCCACCGCCCGATGAGCAAATCCCGATTGGTGCCGCAGATTCTACAGCAAGTCCAAATGATAATGCCACTACAAATGGTATTGAAAAAAAAGATAAATCTTCAACACCAAGTGCAAAACCAGACTGGGATAAAAAAATTGTAAAAACTGCGGACATTGAATTGTCTGTAGATGATTATACTCAATATAGCAAAAGACTTACGGCACTTATTCGACAGGCCGATGGATATATTGCTCAAGAACAAATGGAACAAACTGACTTTCGTACAGGTAATAATCTTGTAATAAAAATTCCAACCGCAGGGTTTACAGATTTTATAAATAGTTTAGAGGCACCTGGCTCAAGCATGATTAGTAAAACCATTCGCTCAGAGGATGTAACCAGCGAATACATTGATACCAAAGCCAGACTACAAACAAAGAAAGAGGTGAGGGAAAAATATCTTGCATTGCTGAGACAGTCTTCAAAAATAGAAGATGTACTTGCCGTGCAAAGTGAGATCAATGAGATACAAGAGTCTATTGAAAGTGCCACGGCCAGGCTCAATCAACTACAGCATAGCAGTTCATTCAGCACCATCAATTTATCGTGTTTCCAATATAAAAACGGATATATCGGTGCGGGTCAAAATACTGCATTTTCTCAAAAAATAAATAAAACTTTTCATACTGGAACTGCTGTACTCGGAAATATTCTTTTATTCTTTATCAGTATATGGCCATTAACACTTATAGGTATAGCCATTATTTGCTGGATAAAATTTATTCCAAGAAAAAAGAAAGGATAATCATTTTTAGAAAATTGATTTAAAATTAAAAGCCCGGTTTTGCCGGGTTTTTGCCTGAAGATGTTTTCGAATACAAATCTTATTCATCTCAGAGAAGAAATTTTTTTTATGCGCATTTGCGAATGCATTTATATTGCCACAGAGTTATGGGTATTATTGCTTCTGCCATATCGAGACTTGCCAGGTTGCGTTATCGCAACATATCACATTGGTTAGAAGATCCCATTGCTGCGCAAAGGGAAATATTACAAGAATTGCTTACACATGGACAGCATACAGAGTTTGGCAGAAAGCATAATTTTTCGAATACATTTACGCTTCACAATTTTAAAGAGCAGGTGCCTATTCAGGAATACGATGATTTGAAACCATATATAGAAAGGCTTATGCTGGGCGAGCAAAATCTATTATGGAATACTCCTGTAAAATGGTTTGCCAAAAGCAGCGGCACTACAAGTGATAAGAGTAAGTTTATACCTGTTACACAGGAAAGTTTGGAGGACAATCATTACCAGGCATCAAAAGATGTAATCACTTTTTTTTATCATGATTTTCCGGATAGCAATTTATTAACAGGCAAGGGTCTTGTAGTGGGTGGCAGCCACCAAGTAAGCCAATTAAGCGAGGAAATATATTATGGTGATTTGAGTGCGGTACTCATGCAAAATTCACCTTTCTGGGGCCATTGGATCCGAACACCGGATTTATCCATTGCTTTGTTAGATGAATGGGAAAATAAGATTGAAGCCATAGCTCAGAGTACCATAAAAGAAAATGTAACTTCACTATCAGGAGTACCAACGTGGACCTTAATTTTAGCCAAACGAATTCTTGAAATTACTGGAAAAGCCAATCTCAAAGAAGTATGGCCCAATCTTCAAGTGTATCTACATGGTGGCGTTTCCTTTACCCCATACAAAGAGCAGTTTAATCAAATCTGCGGACCTGAAATGCTGTACATGGAAATGTATAATGCCAGTGAGGGTTTCTTTGCTGCGCAAGATGGACCGCAAGCACCCGGCATGCTACTGTTTTTGGGGCATGGTATCTTTTATGAGTTTATGCCTGTGTCTGAATATGGCAAACCAAATCCACAGACTATTGGTCTTGAACATGTGGTCTGTAATCAACTTTATGCACCCGTTATATCTACTACAGGTGGTTTATGGCGATATATAACCGGAGATACTATTGAGTTTGTTTCACTTGGCCCATGGCGTATTAAAGTGAGTGGCCGACTTAAGCATTTTATTAATGCTTTTGGCGAAGAAATTATAATAGATAATTCAGATAAAGCAATAGCTATGGCATGTACACTTACAGGTGCTATTGTTACTGATTATACAGCCGCACCGGTATATTTTTCAGGGGATGGAAATGGTGCCCATGAATGGCTGATTGAATTTGAAAAAATTCCTGATGACATTCCTATGTTCACTCAAGCTTTAGACAATGAACTTAAAAAATTGAATAGTGATTACGAGGCCAAGAGACATAAAAGTATTGCGCTTCGTATGCCGATTGTACAAATACTCCCCACAGGTTTATTTAGAGATTGGTTAAAAAGTAAAGGCAAGCTTGGTGGGCAGCACAAAGTACCCCGACTATCAAATGACAGAAAAATTGTAGAAGAAATTAAATTATTTCTACGGCAGCAGCCTTTTGAAAATTAGTGGTCATAAATTACCATTAAATGTATAACTAAAATCTGCAAGCCATCCATTGTTTTGATGTAGTAGTTTTATTTTTCTAGCTATTTTATCATAAGAATTTTGGTAATAGATGATATGCGTTTTTTCATCAATCACTTCGTCGTTTTCAATTTGAATTGAAGCAGTGGCATATTCTTTTTGCTCCTTACTACTTTTGGTTTTATAATTTTTTTCTACATCAAAAAGCAATCTTTTGTTTGCACTGTCTTGTAGCATATAACAAGAGGCTTTTTCAAATTCACCTTTTAAACAATTATCTAAAAAAATACTTGCTGCCACTAAAGGGTCATCTGCCGGAGGAGGGCATGCATTGTTACAAGACTCCAACAACGTAAATGAGCAGATACCAAGAAATAACTCAATCAACTTCATGCGGTCAAAAATAAATGTTACACTATTAAATTTTAAAAATAAAAAACCCGTCCAAAATTGACGGGTCTAGGCCGGGGGGGGTTCTTCAATTTTTATTTTCCATCATGCTGATGTGCATCTTTGTCATAAGCTTTAATGATTGCTTTTACAAGTCTATGACGAACCACATCTTCTTCATCCAATTCTACATGTGCTATGCCATCAATATTTTTCAAAATTCTGGTAGCTTTATTCAATCCGCTTTGTTGATTTTTTGGCAAATCCACCTGTGTGGGATCTCCTGTTATGATGGCTTTGGCATTGGCACCAATACGTGTTAAAAACATTTTTATTTGAAAAAATATCTTTTCTTCTCCTTAAAGTTGATCACTTTTTTTTAAAACCTTTTCGTAAAATCTTTGTTTGTTTTCAAGTGCATTTATCTTATCACCAAAGATTTCAAGAAGATATTTTTCAATCTAAATTGATGCAGAACAATTGGACAGCAGCAGTAGCATTAGATGCAAAAGTAAATACAAATAACGAAAATGAAGGTTCTCCGAGTATTTCTGCAAATGGTAATTTGTTGTTTTTTACAGCTTGTAATAGAGCAAATGTATTTGGAAGTTGCGATATATTTTATACTTATTTTAATGGTAAAGAATGGACCAATGCAACAGGCATAAACAAGCCTATAAATACAAATTATTGGGATGCTCAACCTAGTTTTGCAGCAGATGGTAGAA
>CALAGJ010000051.1 GCA_937892395.1 uncultured Parafilimonas sp. | reverse complement strand
CTGAATGGCTAACATATCGGTTGATTTAGTCAAACCTTCATTAGTGTAATTTGTAATTAAAGTTTCATTCATTTGAGCCGTTGAAAGAGCTTTTTCGAATATTCCAATTGCTTTATAGGAAAGCTGTAATTCCATATATGTTTTGACAGCTTCCATTTGAAGAAATTCTATTTGCCGGTCAGATTGTAGTCGGGAAATTTCCATCTTGAGTTTGGCAGCTTTTCTTTTAGCTATACCATCTGAATTAATAAGTGGCTGCATCAATTCAAGTTTTGTGGTAAATCCACCCCGATCATCAGGGTTGTTTAGTAACCTTGTATCAAAGTCACTTGGCTTCAGCAATTCCTGGTTTAGTTTTGTACCAAATGCCATTAAAGGACTGTTAGTCATAAAGCCTGTATGTGAAAAGGTGACCGAAGGAAGAAATAAACTATTGGATTGCCTGTAATCATATTTTGCAGCTTCCTGATCTGCAATGGTGCCTTTTAGCTGCAGATTATTCTCAATCACTGATTTTAATACCTCCTCCTTTGATATTCTTAAAGTATCTTCTGCATATAATGGTTCGATTATTTGCAAAAGGAAAATGGTAGCAATAATTTGAAATTTCATCATAAGTTCTGTTAATGGCGGCAAAATTAGGTTTACTCAGATGCCTCTTCAGTAACCTAAAGCACATAACAATAGTCAATTTTCAAAATAGTTGAATATCAGCTTGATGCACTAATATATAGCATCAATAATTTGTTCTGAAGCATCTTGCACTTTCAAAAAGTGGTTGGATTCTTTTTTTCGTACGTATATCTATTAAAAGTTTTGAAAAGTGCCTGTATGTACAAACATTTATATTTCCAGCGAATGGAATTTGAAAAGGTCCCGAAAAAAGTTGATACTTTCAGAAACAGATTTTGTTTAAAAAGATAAATTTCCTGAAGTAAAAGAAAAATTCTACAAATGATAGTTTCAGACCGGAAATACATTCAGGTTGAAACTGTTCGTTTTTTCATTAAATCGGTAAGTGTTATATCACGATAGTACTTTCCTTATTTGTGATTTTTAAGCTATTTCCCCATCTTAAGATAAGTGGCTTCATCTTTATTGAAAAAGTAGCTGTTATTCATATTGGCAGCTATAAATTGCTTCAGGTCATTGCTGTTTTCAAAGGTTTCCCGCACATTATCGGTCATTTCCCTTACTGTTATGATGTTATCATTTACCACTTCCACAGAGTGAATGTAAAGGTCCTTTGATGAAAACTCAGAATCTTCATAAACATTCAGAAAATACTTTCCATTTACATCTGAAATAAAGGCGTGATAGCGTGTAGGATCGCCGCCACTGGTGCTCACTTTCTCAATGAGGTAATGAAAATCATCTTCTTTACTTATCATATAATATTCGCTGGTGCTGCTACGGTTCTCCCATTTACCGAGCAACGCAGGCAGAATAGGGGTAGTGGCTTCTGAAATAGGGACAGCAGATTTATAGGGGCAGCCGTAGAATACTACTGTGAGTATGGAAATGACTAAGATGAATCTGAGATTTTTCATAATTGCGGGGTTATTTTAGCTAAGGTAGAAAAAAATCCTTAAAAATCAATTTCGCTTATTTGCTTCAAAATTTCTCTATCTCATACTTTTTTAAGGTAAGTCCCCCACATTCAAATTCATTTCCTGATGCTTTCAGTTTGCGCCCAAATTGGGTGATTGAATCTGGAAATGATTCGAGCCACCAATCTTTGACAAGATATATAGTAGGCTGAAGGAACACTTTTTCGACCAGCAGGGGATTGCGTACTTCAGATGCCTCATGAGGGGTTGAGATTATGGCATCAGGTTCTGCAATTGAACAAATATATGAATTCCAGTAATCTCCAATAATACCAACATTTCCCAATTTTTTCAATTCGGAAATTTCTTCAAATCTTGGTTTCAATGTTGCAGGCCAAATATATTTTAAATTGAATATAGAACCCAGGCCTCCTGTCAACAGGACAATGATCAACAATCCATTGAATTTACTTTTCAATTTGAATTCGCAGGCTTCCATATACAACAAAATACTAATTCCGAATGAAACGTAGGTGCAAGTAAAGTACCGTCGTGGCACATGATTGTCATTTGTCCATTTCGTAACCAGAATAGCCGCCAAAATGAAAAGCGCATCAATGATGAGAAACCACTGCACAAAAGTTATTTTAATATCCGATTTGCGCGATAGGAAAACTAAAATGGTTAGTAAAAGCAGAACCAACCATGAGTAGGCAGATGTAAATGGTTCGTTAGCCTGAAATGTAAAAATTTGAATTATTGTTTCAAATAGAATAGAGATACTTGATTCAATTATATTTAATGGGGCGATTTCCGAGTAATTATGGTGGAGACTATCTGATTTTATATATGAAATGAAAAGGTAGCAGGCCAGGGCAAATCCAACCAAAGTTAACCAGCCCTTGAGGTGGCTCTTTAAGTTAATTTTGTTGAATTTTATAGTGTTATAAATTAATAACACCACCATTATTGTAGCAGAAATTGCAACTAAATCTGAAACCCAAATTCCTACTATTGAAATTATTCCAAAGGGCACATACCACTTTGATATTTCTCTTAATCTTATAATGCCTTCAAATTTGTATATTTTATATGCCAGATAACACAAAATGGCTATTATTGAATATTGAATTCCAAATGATAGCAACATGAGGTCCGCCATTCGGAATGGAGGGAGAAACCAGAGCACCGCAAGAGCAATTCTGTAGACAGGAGTTTTGAAAAAGGTTGAAAAGGTGAGAAATCCTGCAACCAATATACTGTAATGTGCAATTGATTCCGAAACAACAGCATTGCAACCAAAAATATTGATTAATGGCCATGCCAGCATTGGTATTAACGACCCCATTCGATCCTGACCCCAGAAATACCAGTCATTTGGCAGATGGAATGAGTTTCCCATCAGAATGGTAACTGCATGATCAGAATTTAGAGCCGGATAGAATAAGTAAGAATAGGTGCAAAACGAAACAAAAACAATCAGACAATGAATAATTATTTCAATTGAAAAGTTATTTAAAGTGAAGTGCTTCAAAATTTGTCCCCATTTCTTCATCTCTTTTTATTTGGCAACCACAAAATACTATTTATCATTTAATAAATAATCAACCAAATGATAATTAATATAGGAATCATTGGGGGGGCTGGTTACACTGCTGGTGAGCTGATAAGATTACTTGTTAACCATCCGAAAGTACATATCAAATTTGTGCATAGTAAAAGCAATGCACATCAACTAATAACTTCCATCCATAGTGATTTAATTGGTGATACTGATTTAATTTTTACGAATGAAATTTCAAATGAAATTGATGTTTTGTTTTTGTGTGTTGGACATGGTGAAGCCATTAAGTTTTTAACGGAAAATAGAATTGATGATAAAGTTAGAATAATTGATTTATCTCAAGATTTTAGATTATTGCAAAGAAATGTTTTAGAGCAAAGAAACTTTGTATA
>CALAGJ010000050.1 GCA_937892395.1 uncultured Parafilimonas sp. | reverse complement strand
CATGAACAGCGGGTTCCTGACGCTCAGCGGCGCGCTCTCGGGCGTGTTTGTTGTCACCGCCAACGCCGTATACATATACATAGCCATCAGGATTTGGTGCACCTGCTTCTTTCGTATTGTCATAAAAAGCACCACCAAAACTGCCATAAGCACTGGCATCTTGTCCGGCAGGTGCGGGTAAAAATAATGGGGTTTCTATTTGGCGCTGAAGATCAAAAGGAGGCTTGCTGCCATTTGGTAAAATAATAAATGCATTGCCACTTTCCTGAAATCCAAATGCAAATACATCTCCTGTGTCTCTCACCCTTACTCCTGAAAGATAGATGTCATTATTTTTTGCATGATTTACAAACCCATCTCCCAGCCAGTAATAGTATGAGGTATCCATGCCGGGAGTCTTTGGTACAAACATGCTGCCTTCATTCCTGCCCATTCTTTTACCTGCTGATTGATTCCAATAAAATTGAATATTTTCTTCAAATGGTTCCCTACCTTTTAAAATGGCCACTGTATTGTGTGGCATTACTGTGCCGGCCTCCGGTTTGTTATCTACAATATCACCTAAAATGGTATCACTAAAAATGATGAGTCGGTCTTGAGATGTATCATTAGGACCAACTGTATCCACTCCGTGGAATGGTATTACAAAAATGCCATCAGCACCAAGCCAATCGTGATCTCTTAAAAATAAATTACTAAATGAAGTGTCTTCTTCTATGGTATATGAAACAGTATCTAAAGGACTAATCCACTGATCCGTTCTAAATGGCCACACGGGCAATCCCGCTCCACTATACAGATTAGTAACTGCAGAATTCGTAAAGGCATACCTTACCGCAATCGGCTCAATGATTTTTTCATTCGATACATAAACGAAATTGTTTTCAATACGTGCAGTTGCTCGCACAAATTGCATATTACTCCCTGCTATAAAAAAATTTGTTGGCATTGCACCTTGTGTAGTTTTGAGTCCATCATTTAAGGCACCTTTTTTGAAACAAATTTTTATGGTATTGTTTTCAATAAAAAATGTGTCATAGATGGGGCCGCTGTATGGTTGATTTTTTTGCAGGTAAGTTTTTGAAAGTGCCAAAGCTGCCAACCTTTCACCCACTTCTTTTTTTTGCATGGGGTGTATATCATCGGCATCTCCAATATCTATGGTGCTAATCATGCCTGTATTTTCAACAGATAATATTTTTGTTTGCGCTTCGCGAAAATGGGCCAATACATCAGACAGTGTATCTACTTCATTATAAAAATAGGAAGCCAATTGTACAAAATAAAAAGGCAGATTGCCTTGGCTAAATGTATTGCGCCAGCAATCAATCATTGTGGCATTCAGCTTTGGATATAGATCATAATCATCTTTATTGCTCTCACCCTGATACCATAAAAATCCTTTAAGGCTCAAATTTTTTAATGGATAAATCATAGCATTATACAAAAGAGTAGGATAGAAAATTTTTGAGAAATTGATAGTAGAGTCAAACAGTTCGCCAGTATGCTCTTCATCAAATGGAAGCAGATATTTTTTATTTAAAATGGAATCATCAGTAAGGGCTTTCCTACTTGTCCATGCTTCGCAGGATGAACCACCCATAGATGGCACTACCAATCCAACCGGTATATGAATTGTATTAAATACCCTACGGGCAAAGAAATATGCCACCGCACTAAAATCGCCTACTGTTTGGGGGCTACAAATTTTCCATTCACCCTTGGTATTTGATTGTGGAGTAGAAGCAAAATCTTTTCTTACATCAAATAATCTAATGGTGGGATAATCTGCTGTTGCTATTTCTTTTTCATAATCTACAACACCACGTAGCCAAGGAAAAAATGGTTTTAACTCCATATCCATATTGCTTTGACCGCTACAAAGCCACAGTTCTCCTATCAATATATTTGAAATGATTTTCTCCTCTGAACCATGCTTGACGGTGATGGTTTGTGGATCAAATTTTCCGGGAATGGCTTTTGGTACAGGTATAGCCACATCCCACTCATTGCTATCATCAGCATGAGCAGTGAATATTTTTTTATTCCAACTTACTGAAACAGATATCGTACTACCAGTTGGTGCATTTCCCCAAATAACAAATGGCTTTTCTTGTTGAATAACCATATTGTTGCTGATGAGTGGACTTACTTGCCAATCATCACTTTGTGCTTTCAATGTTGTGGTGCAATAAAACAAGAGGCACCAAGTATAAAATATTTTATACTGCATCATTTTCAAATTCATTATTGCCAATTTTCAATCCATATAAAATTTGGTCTATACGTATCTACATTTGTGTAGTGTTCATTTCCTTCGAAAGTATTGTTGCTATAACCTATTAAGAGTTTACCATCTTCCATAAATTGTGTATGCGCATAGGCATTGTAAGTAAAACTGTTTGCTGTAACTAATGGTGTTTCATACACAAGCCTTTTGTTGTCGAATGGACCTGTAGGCGATGGGCCATCATAAAGATATATATGAGGTCCCAAAAGCGTTTCCTGCGATAGCAGGTAATATGTATTGCTTTGTTTAAATACGGTATAATTATCAGACACATTCGCTTTTACCCTACTACTTTGTGTTGAATCCTTAACCCAATTGCTACCATTCCAATACCGAAGTGTAGTCAATGGATTAATTTTATTCACCCTGGCTATATGCATATACTTATTGATGGCCCCTTTTTCAGCACCATAGATATAAAAGAAATTGCCATCTTCCAATATGCAGCTGCTCCAGTTGATTTTTCCACCAATATAAAAACGATTTATATCCGTTACCGTTAAATCCGGTAGGGATAAAGTTGCAATATCTGTTCCCATAATTTCAAACCCAAATGCACCACCTGTGCCAGTGCTTTTTACTCTCAGCATAAATACATATAGTTTGGTTTGATCTGGAGATGCCACACAAGAGGCAGGCCAGTAAAACAGATCATCATTTATTGGCTGTATATATGCCTCTGGAAAGAGTTTTGTGCCTTTATACAATGTACTCAATTGATAAGGGGATTGAGTGGTAATGACTAAGGTGTTGTTGATAAAACCTTGTGGTTTTCGAGTACGATTTTCTCTCACAGTACCTAAATAAGAATCTCCGAAAAGCCATATATCTCTGCCATCCGGCAAGCGATAACTAATGGCTCCATCACCACCTGTCCATCCATCTCCATAACGGGTAAAAAGGCTATCGTAGTAAGTAGCTTTTGTGGCTATAATTGAAGTGGTCTGCGCTTTATCATTTTCAACATTTTCTTGATTAATGGGTAATGCCGATTTCTTACAGCCAACAACTAATAAAAGTACAACCAATAATTTTATATGATTCATAACTATCAATTTATAGTATGTGCAGCAACACATTTATTATGTATTTCTTTTCTGGGAATGATGTAGTAATCATTGTTGATTTTTTAGGACAAATAATATGAAATAAAAAATGATTAATAGGGTATTGCCGTAAAGCTATACTGCACTTTTTCCTGATCTGATAAACCCTGACTACTTAGGTCTTCTATTTTTTCTATTATAAATTTTTTGTTGGATATAGCTATAACCGTATAGGTTTCGCTCATGCTGTTACCCGGAAAATCTTTTGGATAATACCATTGTGTAAATATGGTTTCATCATTGCTCAAAGCCCATTTAAAATAGTTGACACTGCTGTCTTCGGCACAACTATTTAAACCATAATCTACAACTGTGCTACTATCTTTTCTGTATAAAAAAATATTATCTTTTTCACAATTTTGTATCGCTTCAAAGTTGAGGCTCACTACTTTGCGGGATGTATATTTCCATTTGTAACTATATATGGTAAGTGCAGCAGAACTCTGTGCAGTAAGGGTTAAATCTTTTTCTGCACTGTTTCCAACGGCATCTGTAAATTTAAAATTAAATCCCACTAATTTATCGATATCTGCACTATCCACAATGTAGTTGAATGTATATGATGCACTTGAGTTACTACCACTTACCAAGTCAGCAGATAAACTGCCATTCGTGCCGAAACCACTATCAGGAACTAAGTTTAATTCTTTAGAAATCAACAGTGATCCTATCCCATTTGGCGCAGCCATAGTTACTGTAATTATCACTTGCTGTGCAGCTTTGCCGATAATGCGGTCTGTAGAAATATTGATAGTAGGCAAAGCAATATCTGCATCATCATTCTTTGTGCATGATATTACAATGAACAGCATGGTGCAAAGTATGCTGCTAAATAATCTATGCGTATATTGAAGATTTGTCATACTGTATTTTTTATAAAAATTATTGCCATGTTTTTTCAATTTCTTCCAATGTTTTTCCTTTTGTTTCTGGTATCATTTTCCAAACAAATAGAAAAGCAATGATTGCCATAATCATATAAATCCAAAATGTATAGCCTACTCCAATTGAATCTTTCAACATAGGGAAGGTTTGAGATACAATAAAAACTGCTACCCATAAAATGAATATACAAATACTCATAGCTCTGCCACGTATGCGATTAGGAAATATTTCTGCTATTACTACAAATGTTAATGGCCCAAGAGAAATTTCAAAGCAGGCGATATAGGCCAGAATAGCCACCAATACTGCATAACCTTGCTGCATATTCAAATAAAAAGCAAAGCCAACAGCTGCCAGACATATAGCCATGCCTGCAATGCCGATGAGCAATAGTTTTTTCCTGCCAATGCTATCTACATATTTAATTCTGACTAACGAACCACTTTTAGGTAGGTATTAGTCCTAAATCTTCTGTTTT
>CALAGJ010000049.1 GCA_937892395.1 uncultured Parafilimonas sp. | reverse complement strand
TTTTGAAACAGATAAAGAAATAAAACATTTTGTTTCTCATATCGGAAATAAGCTTATTCCATATACTTATGCTATATCTGATAATAAATTTTATTTATTATCTTTAGAATTCAAAGAATTTGATATATCTACTATTGATTCAGAATTATTAAATCGATTTATATCTGGGAATGAATCTCCATATACACATTATTATCGTGGAGAATTTGAAAATATTGATAAAGAAACAGCCCGCAAAAATGGTTTAGATGGCGGTGTGGTTGTAAAAAAATTAGGTACTGGTGCCCTGAAAACTACAAGATTGCAGGAAGGCTTTATCATTACGAGCATAGATGGTGAAGAAATAAAAAATGTGGATGATTTAAAAGCAAAATTGAACAGTTCAGCTGGTGCTACTGTTAGATTGGAGGGAATCTACCCCGGGTATGAAGGCACTTATGGATATCCGCTCAATTTGAGTACAGTTAAATAAGTTTGGTGAACGAAATATAGCATGGGCCTACTTTAAAGTGGGCCCATTTTTTATAATATTACAGGTGAATGATTGAAATGGAAAGATAAATTTTCTCTTAACAAGATTATAGTTCGATATAGCAGAATGTTTTTTGAGTCATCACGATATTACTAAGATATTGTTCATAGTGTCTATTGATATTAGGTTTTATAGTCCTTGTATATAACTTTGCGAAAATTTTGTTGATGTTAGATAGTATTGAATCTGCAATTGAAGATATTAGATTAGGTAAATTAGTTATTGTGGTGGATGATGAGGATCGTGAAAATGAAGGTGATTTTATAACTGCCGCACGCAATGCCACCCCAGAAATTATCAATTTTATGAGTAAGGAGGGACGCGGCTTAATATGTGCTCCAATTACTGAAGAAAGGGCAGATGAGTTATTGCTCGATTTAATGGTGAATAATAATACAGCCTTACATGAAACGCCATTTACAGTAAGCGTAGATTTAAATGGATATGGTTGTACTACCGGCATTAGTGCACATGATAGAAGCAAAACAGTACAGGCCCTGATTAATCCTTCCATAAAGCCCGAAGAATTTGGCAGACCCGGCCATATTTTCCCTTTAAGAGCCAGAAAAGGTGGTGTATTAAGGCGAACAGGTCATACTGAGGCAACGGTTGATTTGGCCAGACTTGCAGGATTTGAACCAGCAGGTGTTTTGGTGGAAATTATGAATGAAGACGGAAGCATGTCCAGACTACCTGAATTAATGGAAATTGCAAAAAAGTTCGATCTTAAAATTATATCCATAAAAGATCTTATCGAATACCGGTTAAAAATTGATAGCCTTATAGATGAAGAAGTAAGCGTTGAGATGCCTACAAAATATGGAAATTTTAAGCTCATTGCTTTTCGTGAAAAAACAACTGGTGTAGAACATCTGGCACTCACAAAGGGAAGTTGGCAAATAGGAGAGCCCGTGCTTACAAGGGTACATAGCAGTTGTTTCACAGGAGATATTTTAGGTAGTTTTAGATGCGATTGTGGGGACCAACTACATAGGGCTATGGAAATGGTAGAAGCAGCAGGTAAAGGAGTCATCCTATATATGAATCAAGAGGGGCGAGGTATTGGTTTATTGAATAAATTAAAAGCATATAAGCTACAGGAAGATGGCTTTGATACCGTAGAAGCAAATCTAAAATTGGGTTTTGATATGGATGAAAGAGATTATGGTGTGGGGGCTCAAATACTTCGTTATTTAGGAATAACTAAATTAAAACTCATGACAAATAACCCTAAGAAAAGAGCAGGTATTCAAGGATACGGTCTGGAAATAACAGATGTAGTGCCTTTAGAAATATTTCCCAATCCACATAATCTAAAATATCTCACCACAAAAAGGGATAAATTAGGCCATGAAATTCTTTCAAAAAAATAAGTAGCATCCAATAAAACTAAACTTCACACTATCAATTATGGGACTATTCGATAAACTATTTGGGAAAAAAGAGAAAGAAAGTTTAGACACTGGGTTACAAAAAACTAAGGAAGGATTCTTTGCAAAAATTACAAAAGCAATTGCTGGTAAAAGCACTGTTGATGACGAAGTGCTGGATAATCTGGAAGAGGCTTTGATAGGAGCAGATGTTGGCATAGATACCACCCTCGAAATCATAAAACGAATAAATAATAGAGTTGCTAAAGATAAATATATCGGTACAGATGAACTAAATAGATTACTCAAAAGCGAAATAGAAAATTTACTTACAGATGCACCAAAATCGGGTATGCAAGAATTTGATTTGCCCATAGATAAAAAACCATTTGTGCTGCTTGTGGTGGGTGTAAATGGTGTAGGTAAAACAACTACGATTGGTAAGCTGGCATACAATTATAAAAAAGCGAATAAACAAGTGCTGCTTGGTGCTGCAGACACATTTAGAGCTGCGGCTGTAGATCAATTGACTATTTGGAGTGAGAGAGTAGGAGTACCCATCGTAAAACAAGATATGGGCAGCGACCCAGGTGCTGTAGCTTATGATGCTGTTAAAAGTGCTGTGGCTAAAGGATCAGACATCGTAATAATTGACACTGCCGGTAGATTACACAATAAAGCACATCTTATGGACGAGTTATCAAAAATAAAAAGGGTAATTCAAAAAGTGATACCAGATGCCCCACATGAAGTTTTATTGGTATTAGATGGCAGTACAGGGCAAAATGCCGTAGAGCAGGCAAAGCAATTTACAGCGGCCACAAACGTGAGTGCATTGGCTATTACAAAGCTTGATGGCACTGCAAAAGGAGGTGTAGTGTTGGCTATTGCTCATCAATTTAATATTCCAGTAAAATATATTGGTGTTGGAGAAAAGCTAGAAGATTTATTGCTATTTGATAAAATGGAATTTGTTGATTCTTTGTTTGATTCTTCTGTAGGGAAATAGGATTCAAGGCAGCGCATATTCTTCATATTGGAGTGTTGTCAATAGTCAAATTAAGTTTTTGAGGACTACACTAAAAAGCTATCGCATTGTATTCTAAAAAGTTATTGCAATTACTCACAGGTTATATCACTAAGCCTGATTTCAAAAATCAGTTATTGACTGTGATCTTTTTTCTGAAGCCAACAGTTCGA
>CALAGJ010000048.1 GCA_937892395.1 uncultured Parafilimonas sp. | reverse complement strand
AGCCTTCAGCATAAAGAATATCACTTCTGTTAATAACAATATGTGTATTATCAGTCGTGTATATAAGTGCTATTTTTTCCAAGGCCGCTGATTGTATTTTGAAATTTCTGCGGCGGAGTCTGTATTGCCAGAATTAATCGTATCAGAATTTCGATTTAAATCGGTCTTGAAAGAATGACCTGCTCGAAACTGCGCTGGTAGTTCTAGATTCAAGCGTGGCGTATTTTCTGTATACGTCAGAATCCCACCCTCAACTTGATCAGGACTTTGTGCCGGGGCGATAATTTTTACATCATCAGCCAGCTTTTTTTGCTGCAGCTGAAATCCACCAATGGGTCTATCAAACTGGATGCGCTCTTTACTGTATCTCAACGCAGTATCATAGCAATCCATGGCCGCACCCAATGCTCCCCAGGCAATGCCATACCTTGCTTTTGAAAGACATCCTAATGGCCCTTTCAATCCTTTTACATTTGGAAAAATATTTTCTTTTGGCACTTTTACATTGTCAAAAACCAATTCTCCTGTAGCACTTGCTCTTAAGCTCCATTTGCCATGTGTTGTAGGTGTGCTAAATCCTTCCATACCACGCTCCACCACTAATCCTCTTATATCACCAGCTTCATCTTTTGCCCATACTACTGCTACTTGTGCAAAGGGTGCATTGCTGATCCACATTTTAGCACCATTCAGTATGACATGGTCGCCTGCATCTTTAATGTTTGTAAGCATTCCCGAAGGATTACTTCCATGATTGGGTTCTGTAAGTCCAAAACATCCCAACCATTCGCCGGAGGCTAATTTTGGTAAATATTTTTTTCTTTGTTCTTTACTGCCATAAGCATGTATTGGAAACATAACCAAGCTGCCCTGCACACTTGCCGTGCTTCTTACACCACTGTCGCCACGCTCCAACTCTTGCATCATCAAACCATAACTAATGTAATCTAAACCACCACCACCATACTCTTGAGGTATAGTGGGACCAAAGCATCCCAAATCTCCCAATTGTTTTACTATATGCTCGGGGAAGGCAGCCCGCTCTGCATAATCCTCTATAATAGGTGATATTTCTTTTTTTACATAGTTTCGAACAGTATCTCTAATTAACTTATGTTCTTCCGTAAGCAATTCATCAATTCGATAATAATCAGGACTCTGAAATAAATCGGTGCGTGCAGCCATATTAGATAATATTTTTTGTGGTGCAAAAGTAAATGTTTTAGCTATTGTAAGTTAGTTTGTTTAAGCCATTACATTTGCTAAAATTAATAAAAATGTCTGCACAAAATTTTAAAAATCATGCTCAGTTTGTTCCCCTATTTCATTTGGTAACATTTTTTCTGGCAGTAGCCATCCTTATTGGGTCATTTGTAAATTTAGCCCATGCTACAGCTGACAATTTATACAGTAGTTCATTGATTTGTGCTACCAGTGTTTTATTGGCGCTTTACTTTTGGTTTATCAGATCATTTCCAATGAAAGTGCAGGATAGAGCAATTAGGGCTGAGGAAGGATTAAGACATTTTATACTTACACAAAAGCCTTTAGATACAAGGCTGAGTATGGGTCAGATTGTGGCTTTGCGTTTTGCTTCCGATGCTGAATTTCCTGCATTGGCACAAAGAGCAGTTACAGAAAATATGAGTAGTAAGGAAATAAAGCAAGCTATTCAAAACTGGCGTGCAGATTATCATAGGGCTTAGTATTCGTATTAGTCTTAAAATAGATGATTTGCTATATCATTTCTGTTAGGCATTTTCATAAATAAACCATTTTGAGGTGATGATATGGCAAATGCCAAAGTATAAAATTTTTAAGCATTTGCTACACGCAATGAAACAATTATGTTGTTTTAAAGAAACAAGAGTTGATCAAACGAAATAATAAACATGAAAATTGGAATTCTTGGAGGAGGTCAGTTAGGTCGTATGCTTTTGCAGGCAGCTGCAAATTACACAGTAGAAACATTTGTGCTTGAAAATGATGCTGCTTGTCCAGCTGCACATCTATGTCATCATTTTGTATTGGGTGATATAAAGGATTATGAAACGGTGCTATCATTTGGGCGGCAGTTGGATGTGCTTACGATTGAAATAGAAGCTGTTAATACAGATGCACTGGAGCAATTAGAGCGTGAAGGTATCGTTGTTATACCATCGCCGAAGGCAATACAAACAATTCGTAACAAGATTACCCAAAAAATATTTTATAAAGATGCCGGAATTCCCAGTGCAGATTTTCGCATCACAGAGCAAAAAAAAGATATCAGATTGCATCTTGATTTTCTTCCAGCCGCACACAAAATAGGGGAGGGTGGTTATGATGGAAAAGGCGTGGAAATGATAGAAACTGAGCAGGATATAGAAGTTGGATTTGATGCCCCTGCAGTATTGGAAAAAAGGATTGATATTAAGCAAGAAATTGCCATCATAGTTGCTAAATCTACTACTGGTGAAGTTGCTATTTATCCTCCTGTTGAAATGATTTTTGACCCAAACCTCCACTTATTGGATTATCAAATTTGTCCTGCTGCATTGCAGGAGCAGCAGCTTTGGAAAGCAGAGGCCCTGGCACAAGCAGTTGTAAATGGTTTGGGTGGTGCAGGCCTATTTGCAGTAGAGCTTTTTATTGACCAACAAAATAATGTGTGGGTAAATGAAACCGCACCCCGAGTGCACAACAGCGGGCATCATACGATTGAAGCACATTTTAGTAGTCAATATGATATGCTACTACGCATAATGTTAGGCTATCCGCTGGGAAATACAGATAAAATCGTTGCTTCATCTATTGTAAATATTCTGGGGGCTCCGGATTATAATGGCACAGCATATTATGATGGAATGAATGAAGTGATGGAAATGGAAAATGTATTTGTGCATCTCTATGGTAAAGCGATAACAAAGCCTGGTAGGAAGATGGGGCATGTAACTATTTTGAGTAACGACAAGCAGGAGCTTACTTATAAAGCCAATAAAATTAAGCATACCCTTCGGGTAATAACAAAGTAGTAATTTGTTAGATGGAATTGGGCGAATAATAATTCACCCACTAAATATTTTTCAGCTCCGAAATGAGGTTTTGTAATACCGCTTTGGCATCTCCAAAAAGCATAGATGATTTTGGCTGATAGAAGAGTTGATTTTCAATACCTGCATATCCGGGTTTCATGCTTCGCTTATTAATGATGACCATTTTTGCATCTTCTACTTCTAAAATTGGCATACCATAAATAGGAGAGGAGGGGTCCGATTTTGCAGCAGGGTTTACAACATCATTAGCACCGAGCACCAATACAATATCTGTTTGTTTAAATTGGTCATTGGCTTGCTCCATTTCTTGGAGTTTATCATAAGGTACATCTGCTTCTGCCAGCAATACATTCATGTGTCCGGGCATACGACCCGCCACCGGATGAATGGCATAAGTAACTTCTACATCTTTTTGTTCTAATATTTTTTCCAATTCATGACAAGCATGCTGGGCTTGAGCTACAGCCAATCCATAGCCTGGTACAATTATAATTTTTCGACTATATGCCATCGCCATGGCTGCATCACTTAAGCTTATTTCTTTGTGTATGCCACCTCCATTATTTGTTGAAGATGCTGCTGTCTTATTATTACCACCAAAATTTCCTATCAACACATTCTTTAAGGAGCGATTCATGGCCTTGCACATGAGTATGGTGAGCAATGTACCAGCGGCTCCTACCAAGATGCCACCTGTAAGCATTACTTTATTGTCATATAAAAAACCACCACAAGCGGCAGCCACTCCTGTGAAAGAATTGAGTAAAGAAATAACAACCGGCATGTCTGCTCCACCTATTGGCAATACGAAGAATATACCATAGACAACTGCCAATGCAAAAAGTATATAAAATAAAATGATTAAAGCAGGTTGAAGGGCAATAATGATATAGGCACTTATTATAATAATTACAATCAATAATATGAGGTTGATGAT
>CALAGJ010000047.1 GCA_937892395.1 uncultured Parafilimonas sp. | reverse complement strand
ACGCCTGAGGCGGAAGCAGGAATTGTAATTTTAGAGGTGGCAGCCGCATAATTACCTGAAAGAAAACGTATATGATTATTTTCTCCACTAATGGTGTTTAATGCTTTTTGCAAAGAGGCAAAGCAGTGATGGATCCATCACCGGTAGCATCATTACCAGTAGTAGAAATATTTATAAAATTACAAGTTGTTCCCACTACTTTAACCGTGCATACAGAAGTAGTGGAAGCACAGCCACCACCAGAAACTGTTAATGTAACCGTATAAGTTTGAGGGGTAGCAGGAAAGGATATATTAACAGAAGCACCTGTATTTCCTGATGGGAAGGTTACTCCTGTTGCGGGAAATACACTCCAAGTATAAGTTACATTTCCTCCAATAGCATTTATATCTGGAGATGAAGTTGCAGAAAAAGTATAGCTACCTGATGGTACAGAGCCACCACAAGCAGTACTTACAATAGGAGGAGCATAAGGTAAATAGGTTACACGCTGACAACCTGAATAGGCAACAGCATATCTATCACCCGTGTTCGTTTTACTGCCATTTCCATTTCTATTCAACACCATTAATCTGTAAATGCGTGTACCGGGGGTTGGAGGAATAGTATAAGAAGCACAATTGGCCCCTGAAATATCTGTCCAATTTGCAGTAGCAGGGCAGATGGTACCTCCTGTGGTAGTGACATCTGCTACTTGCCATTGATAATAAGTGGCATTTGTAGTAGCAGTTGGTGTAAGTGTCAAGCCGGTTCCTGTACATCTGACATAATCCGCATCTGGCATGGTTACCGTTGGATTATTTATTGTCCACTTGTATTTTAATCGTACTATCCAATTGGAATATTGAGTACCGCTCAAACGAACAGGTATTTCTACGTAATTATCTGTATTTGGTGGGCTGCTTCGCCAGTTGAGATTGTAAGTACCTGTAGCACGAATATCATCTCCATTCCAACAGAAATTAATTCCAGCAATAGTAATACAGCAATTTGAATTATAGTTATTATCCCAATTTGCATCCCCACAGGGTCTGAAAAGATATCCAAAAATAGTTGTTTCAAATCCGTCTTCTTCCCATAAATCATACTCAATATTTACAGTTTCCATATTTTGATCAGCGAGGGTGTAGGACCTACTGAAGATGGTTGAATTTGGGGCATTGTTCCATTTAGGTTTATTTTGAGAAATATGAATAGCCGGTGCAGGCCATGCCGGGAATGCCCCAGTGATATTGTCTTTGGTTCTAAATTTTAATCTTAAATCTTCGTCTCCTAAAGTGGATATGCCACAAGAGCCTCCATCCCAGTCACTATCACAAAATACGTCATCAAACTCAACCGATAATGTTATAGGTCCATCAGCATATTTTGGAGATGGGCAAGTAGGTGGTAGTGGATCCACCCAATCCCATTGATAAGCAAAGACTACTGTATAAGAATGTTCATCTACTGGATTAATGACAAAAGGTTGAGTATAGTTGACTTGCCCAGGTGCACCGCCTCTGAATAACACTGAAGTCCAAGTACCCGAACCAAGGTATTCATCTGAACTTGCACATATTCCAAACAAACAACAACATTGGTCGTACACATTATATGTTCCTTGCCAACAATCCAATATACCACTACTTTCACAATCTTCTTCGAATGCTTCTGACATAATAACTTCAAACTGATTAGGTGCTAATGTAGTGGTATAGGTGTTATCAATTATCCTGTATCCCGTTGCAACACCGTCATTAGTAGCTGCTGGTGTAGGTGAAAACTGGCTTGCATCATAATATCTATTATTATCGCCAGAATAAGCAATATTGTATGAAGTAGAATAGGAAAATCCTCCAGAGCCATCAGGTATTCTTGCTCGTATGCCCTTAAATCTGTATTCTTGATTGCCTATTTCGCCACAATTGGAATTAGACCACACTTTGTTTATCCACACACGCAATCTTATTCTACCGTCATTATAATTTTGTGAAAACGAAACGGATAGCATTAGCAACTGTAATAACAGTAAGCTAAAAATCTTTTTTTGTAAATTATTATTCATAAAATATATTTATCGTTTTTCAATATCATATACTAATTTATGACCGTTTGCAGTAGTAATGAATGTCAATGTTTTATGTATAATGTCTGAATTTTTACATACACAGTTTAAATTGACTTTATAGCCTGTAACATTCCCACATCCTACTATTGTATATTGATTTATTACTATGATAGAATCTATATTGTTTTGATAGTAATTGTTTTTATTTATTTGGTTAGCTAAATTTTGTATATTCAAATTTTTCTCTATATCTGTAATACAATTGGGTGATTCTATTTGAATATGCTGCATCATAGAGTCTATTTCTTGTTGAGAAATTACTAACGATTTATATAGTTCATCATCGTGGTGTTGCAAAGAGGAGGTATATTTTTCAATAAATGTATTTAACCAGTATTCAGTTGAATTTGAAGATTGAAAATTGCTTTCTGCAGTGCAAAAAAACGACAGAAATATTAAGAAATTGAGTATGTTAATTTGTATAAATATTTTCATAAATAATTATTTATTAAGTAATTGTAAACTAAAGTTAAACAAAAAAAATTAAAATTAAAATAATTCACTCTAATCAAATGAAGGTTCTGAAAGACAGAATTTTTAATATATGACAGCAGGTTATGTTTATTCCCCAGTTCAAAAAACATAACAATCATCTTAACTAAGGTCACAACTCAATCAACAAAATCAGTTCAATCCATCACAAAATTTTCTTTAAAAAACAAATTAGCCTCAAATCCAAAAACAACAAGCTACTATTCAACAGCAAAAAATTAATAGCTTAACGGCCGCAGGTTTATATCAAGCTCCGCCACATAATCAATATCAAGCCAAGCTCAAATTAGCGGATGGCAGTGTTTATGCCAAT
>CALAGJ010000046.1 GCA_937892395.1 uncultured Parafilimonas sp. | reverse complement strand
ATGATGTAAGAATGGTAGCTAATTGCTGGAACAGAAGTGGTAATACCAATAGTAGTAGCATTTGATAGCCTTAGGCTATTAACGCTTCAAACTCAACCCAGTCCTAAGTTAAAAACATTAAAATTTAACTGCTTTGCAGTGGGAAGTTGGGTAGAAAACAAGGTGCTAAAACTGAGTGTTCCGCTCAAAAGAAGGCAATGCTATGATAGCCTTTTCTCATTTATTGAAAATACAAAACTGCCAGTAAGTCTTACTGGATAACTCTAATACAAAATCTGGGTTAAAGAGACGACGAGTTGTTCCCGTTTTGCGGAATACACCAAAGCGAAGAAATGTCCTTATTATTCTTGTGAAAACTTCAACCGAAGGCCCCGGCCAAAAGCACGGCAAAAAAGCAATCAAATACTTTATCCTACATTTTAAAAGTAACTCAATAATGTACCCAATAATTAAATAATACCATTCGACAATTCATTATTAACCCTGCGCCAAATCTTTAATGGATTTTCATTTTTCAATTCATCAGGCAATAATTCATTGGCCCAATTTTGATAACATATAGGTCTTGCAAAACGCTTTATGGCATCTGCCCCTACTGCTGTAAATCTGGCATCCGTACTTGCAGGAAATGGCCCTCCATGATGCATACTCACACATACTTCTACTCCTGTGGGCACACTATTTAAAATAAACCTTCCACAAATATTTTTTATGGTTTCTATCAAAATTTCATGCTGCAGGATATCATTTTTTGTGGCCAGCACAGTTGATGTCAATTGACCTTCTAAACGAGTTGCCACTGCTGTCATTTCAGCATCATTACCACAGCGGATCACCAATGAATAAGGCCCAAATACTTCTTGGTGTAGTACATTATTTTCTAAAAATGCCGCTGCGGTTGTAGTGGCTATTACGGGTAGTCCTTCATTTTCTTTTACAGTGGATTGGCTACTTGCTACCACATGCACATCTTTTTGCGCCAATGCCAATTCCCTTTTTTGATTGTATGCTTTTACGATACCATCATGCAGCATGGGTGCAGGATTAATATGATGTATAGCAGTTCCTAATGCACGTATAAAAGTTTGCAAGTCATCGCCTTCCACGCCTATGATCAATCCGGGATTGGTACAAAACTGGCCAACGCTCAATGTGATGGAGGCAGCATACATGTTAGCAATATCTACCGCCGATGCAGCTAATTTTTCAGGCAATAAGAATACCGGGTTAATGCTACCCATTTCTGAAAAAACAGGTATGGGCTCTTTGCGTTGATTGGCCCAATCATACAACTGCTTGCCACCGATATAAGAACCTGTAAAACCCACAGCTTTGGTATATTGATGCATCACCAAGGCGTTGCCTACTTCAAAATTTGCGGCGTGTACATGTGCAAAAATGCCATTTGGCATATTGCAAATTTTGGCTGCTTTAAAAATGGCAGCTGCCACCATTTCAGAAGTTTGTGGATGTGCAGGATGCGCTTTTACAACCACCGGACAGCCTGCGGCAAATGCAGATGCAGTATCGCCACCTGCGGTGGAATAAGCAAAAGGAAAATTACTGGCACCATACACCACCACAGGACCCAAAGGAATCATTGTTTTTCTGATATCTGGTTTTTGTGGAGTTTTATCGGGGATGGCCGTATCTATGCTAATATCCATCCATGTTGCTTTTTCGCAAGCATCAGCATATTGATTCAATTGTACAATAGTTCTGCCCCGCTCCCCACGCAGTCTTGCTTCGGGCAAATTTGTTTCAGCCATAGCAGTCTGTATCAAAGCATCTCCACAGTTTTCTATTTCAAGTACTATGGCTCTCATAAAATTGGCACGGGCCCTCAGGGGAAGTTTTCTGTATGCGTGAAAAGCCTGCCATGATGCTTGCATGATTCTATCTACATCAGCTATTAAAATATCTTTGTACATAGTATGTTTAATCTGTAATTATTGTATGGTGTCGACAAAAATTTGGAGTAAATAAATTATAATTGTGGCCTGCTTGCAATGCCATCTGTTATGACCTTCAATACATGTGCTCTCTCCTCTCCAATAAGTGTAAGCCGTGGAGGACGCACATGCTCACTACCCAAGCCTACAGTGGCTTCTGCCAGTTTTATATACTGTACTAATTTTGGATGAATGTCTAACTCCAGCAAGGGCATAAACCAACGATAAATGGCAGCAGCTTTTTCAATCTCACCCTGCTTAACGAGGTTATAAATAGCCACCGTTTCATGAGGAAAAGCACAAACCAATCCTGCTACCCAACCATCAGCACCCATTACCAATTCTTCCATTGCCAATGTATCTACTCCACAGAGAATTTTAATTGTATCACCAAAAAGATTTTTCATTCTGGTTACGTTAGAAATATCTCTAGTACTTTCTTTTACAGCCTGAATATTTGCACAAGCTACCAATTCTTCAAACATACCAAGCGTTACTTCAATCTTATAATCAACCGGATTGTTATAAATCATCATCGGCAAGTCAGTATTATTGGCCACAGCTTTAAAATAGGCTACTGTTTCTCTATGGTCAGATTTGTATCGCATGGGTGGCAATATCATCAAACCTTTTGCACCCCATAGTTGTGCTAATTCTGCTTGGTGTATGGCTTCTTTTGTGCTGCCTTCGGCAATGTTTAAAATAACGGGTACTCGGTTATTTGTTTTTTCTACCGCAAATTTTACCAATGTTTCTTTTTCATGTACAGTCAATACACTGGCTTCGCCCAATGTGCCACCGAGTATAATACCGGATACGCCGGCAGATAATTGTGCTTGTAAATTTTTTTCAAATAAAGCCAAATCCAATGCATCATTGGTGTCAAACTTTGTAGTAAGTGCAGGCATTACCCCTTGCCATTTCATCATAAAAAAATTTGGTCAAACCTAAGGATATTTAATCCACTTATATTGTCTTAAAATAAATTATTATGAAATGCTATGTTCTAATTTTGCGTAGCAATAAAATGAAAATATGATCAGTTTATCCCTTCAATCCCTACCACAACCACAACGTCATAACTGGATGCTGCATGCTGTGGCACCACGCCCTGTTTGCTTTGCCTCTACAATAGATAAAGAAGGAAATGTAAACCTGAGCCCATTTAGTTTTTTCAATATTTTTTCATCAAATCCACCGGTAGCCATCTTTTCACCAGCACGCCGTGGCAGAGATAATACCACAAAGCATACTTTGCAAAATGTATTGGAAGTGCCCGAAGTAGTCATTAATATTTGTGATTATGATATGGTACAACAAATGAGCCTGGCAAGCTGCGAATATCCAAAAGGAGTAGATGAGTTTATAAAAGCTGGCTTTACAAAGCAGGCAGCCCACATGATACAACCACCAATGATTAAAGAAGCGAAAGTAAAATTTGAATGTAAGGTAACTGAAATAAAAAGCTTAGGAGAAAATGGTGGTGCAGGTCAATTGGTTTTTGCAGAAATGTTGTATATGCATGTGGATGAATCTATCTTAAACAATGAAGGCACAATGATAGATCAGCGCAAATTTCACCAAATAGCAAGACTGGGTGGAGATTGGTACAGTGTTGTGACTGAGAGCAGTTTATTTTTGGTTGAAAAACCAAATACCAACCTGGGCATTGGCATAGATGCATTGCCGGAGGCTATACGCAACAGCACCTTATTGACTGGCAATCATTTGGGTCAGTTGGGCAATGTTCATGAAATGCCAATGGTCAATCCTGCATTTGAAGATAATCGATTAAAAAATATTATCGCATATTTTAATCTTAATCCTGAAGAAATGGAAAAAGAGTTACATCTTTATGCAGCCACATTACTTGATAAACAAGAAGTGCAGCAGGCATGGCAGGTTTTATTAGCAGGCAATGTTTAATTATTTTGTAAATCAATTGGAGATATTTTTAGCACAATGAAACTTTTTTTGGTTGCTGTTTTTTTATTGGCTGCAAGCCAAGTAGATGCACAAAGTTGGCGTTGTCATGTGGCAGATGCCACCACGGGAAAATCACTGCCTTATGCTATTGTAAGTCTCTTGCCCTTGCAGACCGTTCTGTATTCAGATTCTGTAGGAAATTTTAATCTTGACTTTAATTTTATACCAGCTACAGACAGTATTAAGATTGAATATATTGGATTTGAAACCCTCACACTCAGCATAAAAAATGTAGAGGATGCATTTAATTTTCTTCTAACTCCTAAGGGGTCTGTATTACCAGAAGTAACCGTAAGTACTTGTACAAAATTTAAAGAAATAACGGTCAATAAAAATGCCGGGAAAGTGATAGAATACATTGGCCCGGGGGCCGAAACAAAAATTATCATTCTGGCACACTATGCATCAAAATTTAGTTTTGAAGGCTGGCTTACTCAGATTGATATGTATGCCGGAGATTTTGGCAAACCATATAACGTACCAGTTAGATTGCACTGGTATGCATGGGATACCACCAAACAATTTATTGGCGAAGAACTTACCTCCAACAACATTATCATTTATCCAAGAAATAGAGGATGGAGTCATTTTGCACTGCCATCACATGCTATCTATTTTCCTCCGGAAGGATTGGTGATTGGGCTTGAATATATTTATCCGGTAGAATATGAAAAAGCATTTGCAGCACTTACGGATGAAACCGAAAAAGCAAACTGGCTCAGAGATAAATCTCGTCGCTGGAGCTTAGGTATGCAACTCACAGATGATGAAAATGACAGAGCTTGGTTTATTTATAACAATAAAGCCATACATCCTTATCCAGCTTATTCAGATAAAATGTTTTTAAAACCCGCCATACGAATTTCCATGTCCGCATGTATTAGAAAATAATAGATGCACTACGTATGCCTAATTGGTATCATATTGTAGATGATACTTGTATGGCTTAAAAAAATTATTTTGTGGGTATTCCTTTAATATCAATAGTTTTATCATCTAAAAAATCATTATGTACCTTATAAAAAAATATGTACAAATTGTAATATTATTTTGTGCTGTAGTATCAACTGTATCAGCTCAAGTTAGCTTTTCCAGTATGCCAAAAGAAAACCAATTTTTTCCAAGAAATACAGTTACCAACCAAGCAGTTGTAACCATAAGTGGCACTGTAAATAATGCAGATGTAAACTATACATTTATCAGGGTTAAAGCATATAGGAATGGTCAATTGGCTCTATCATCTCAGCAGCAGCTTGTGTACAATAATGGTAAAGCTACTTTTAATTTCAGTAGTTTTATGAAAGCAGAATTAGCCACATATAAAGTAGAAGTATATGGTGTGGCAGGTTCACTGGAAACACTGGTGTCCTCAGCATCAAATTTAGTAGCAGGCGATGCCTATTTAATACAAGGTCAGTCCAATGCAGAGGCAAGCATGTATAATGGAAATACGGTGAGTCTCCAAAGTAATTTTATTAGAAGCTATGGCACCGGCAATGAAAATGGCACTACCAGTGAATGGTATATAGCCAGCGGAGATAAAGATAGAAAAACCGGGGGCCATGTAGGGCAATGGGGTCTTAAAATGGCAAGACTAATTGTGGATACTTACAAAATTCCGGTATGCATTATTAATGGTGCCCATGGCGGCATGGCCATTTCTTTTTTTCTGCGCAATGACAGCAAGCCATTAATGCAGAACACAAACTATGGCCGCACTTTAAAAAGAGTAAGAGAAGCTGGACTTACAAATTATATTAGGGCAGCATTTTGGTATCAGGGTGAAACGGATGTTTTATTTCAAACTGATACAGCATCTTATAAAAATGATTTTCGTGATTTATACCACGACTGGAATGAAGATATGCCGGGCCTACAAACTTGTTATATTTTTCAAATAAGAAAAAGTTGTTCTAATAACAATGAACGTAGTGGTAAGATAATGGAATCTCAACGGGAGCTGGCTTTGGAACTACCAAACACATACATTATGGCAAGCAATGGAGCCAGTCATTTTGTAGATGGCTGTCATTTTCCCTATACCAATGGATATGAATTTCATGCAAATAATATTTTCAGATTAGTACAAAGAGATATGTATCAGGTGTCTAATGCTTTGAATATTGAGCCACCACAAATTATATCTGCCAAGATTGTGGGTGCACAGCAAATTGAACTTACACTCAAGAATGCATCTGATACTTATGTATGGGAAGCAGGTAGTGAGAAAGATTTTGGTATTAATGGTGCAAATGTTTCTGTAGTATCTGGATTGATTAGTGGAAATAAAGTTATACTAACACTTTCTGGTATAGCAACCGGTGCATACAGCATTGATTATTTTGGCCATGAGGGTTCAAGAATCCCATTTGTAAAAAATTTAAATGGTATTGGTATGGTATCTGTGTGGGAGTTTCCATTACAAACAGTAACTTCAAAACCCACCTATCTAAGTCATATATCAGTACTTGCTGAGCAATGATGAAATCATGGTCGCTTATTTATCCTGCGAAGCAGCATTATTTTTAATAGGACATTTAAAGTCATTTAATGTATGTTGAAATTCATTTAGACAATTACTAAACTAAGCACTTTTCAATTTCATTAAATGCATCTTCAGGGCTTTTGCCCTCCCACAATACCTGGTATATTAAGTCTGCTATGGGTATATTAGCCTGAATGCTATCGTTTGTTTTATGAATACATTTTGCTGCATTGTAGCCTTCGGCTACCATGCCCATTTCAAGTAAAGCAGCTTTTACACTATATCCTTTGCCCAGCATATTGCCCAACATTCTGTTTCTGCTATACAAACTGTAGCAGGTTACCAATAAATCTCCAAGATAAACACTGGCAGCATAGTTAATATTTGTACTTAATGCTTCATGTTTTACTTCTCTTAAAAACCGCACCATCTCATTAGCACTATTTGCAATATATACACTTTGAAAATTATCACCATACTTTAATCCATGAGCAATACCGGCGCCCAAGGCATAAATATTTTTAAGTATTGCTGCATATTGTACACCCATTACATCAGGGTTTACAATTGTTTTCACATACTCATTTTGAAAGCAAGCTGCAAGATGAGCAGACTGTATTTCATTCGCACCACTTATGGTCAAATAGCTGAGTTTTTCGGCAGCTACTTCTTCTGCATGACAGGGCCCCAATAAGGTAAAATAATCCGTTAAAGAAAACCCAAACCTCTCCTGTAAATATTCATGTAATAGTTGATTCTTTTCAGGTAAAATTCCTTTGATAGCAGATATGATTTTTTTTCCTTCAAACACATCTGTATTTAATGTATTTAGCGTACTATGTGCATAAGAACTTGGTACAGCAAGAATGAGTACATCTGATTCATGAATGATATAGTTTAAATTAGCACTCGGCGTTATTTTATTAATATCAAAATATGCATGACTCAAGTATTTTGGATTATGTCTGCGTTGTTTTAAGAATGCCACAGATTCATCACTACGTATCCACCAATTGATGGAATGACCTGCATCTGTAAGAATTTTTGCTATGGCCGTGGCCCATGACCCGCTTCCAATTACTCCAAATTTATATGTGTGCATTTAAGACGCAATTAACTGCAATGATAAGAGTTTGGGGTTAATTTGCTTTATTGAAAATAGTATTCAGATGCTCCAATTAAAATAATCTATAACAGGCTTACTGTAAATGCTTTCATCCGTTCATAAAAAACCCCAACATAAAGTTGGGGCTTTGCGGGTAAAAGGTTTACGCTATTTGTTCACCACTATTTGCTGTGTTTGTATGCCACTATTACTTTGTATGGTTACCATGTAAACACCATTGGCCATTGTGTTTGTAGGTATCACTTGCTCCTCACCTACAAGTAGTGTAGCATGTTGCTGTCTCAATATTAATTTACCATTCATATCAGTAATGCTTACACTTACGTTGCTAAGTGTTTCTTTCAATCGAATATGAATATTGTTTACAATAGGATTTGGATATATAGTCCACGAAATAGTATTGCCGTCAAAAAGTACTTGTACTGTTTTACTATAGCTTGATGCACCATCTTTATCTACTTGTTTGATGCGATAATAATTGATGCCCTTCTGCGGTTGTAAATCATTGTACTGATAGTTGTTTTTGTTGCTACCATTCAAAGCAACTACCTTGCCTATCGGTAAAAAATTTACACCATTCGTACTGCGTTCTACTATAAAATAATCATTATTGATTTCATTTGAAGTTGCCCATTTTATAAGTGCCGCACCGGGTGCTGATTGCTGTGCAGTTATGCTTACCCAGTTCAATGGAAGTAATTGTTCTCTCACATTTTTGCTGGTATATACAAAGTACTGACCAGGTGCAAGGTTTACAGTAATATTAAGCGTGGGTACATTAATATTTGCATTGGTAAACAGGCTATACCATATACCTGTAGCTGGATAAGTGATGGTTGCAAACTGATTCGTCAATCCAAAATTACCATACACCATTACTTTTAAATTTGGATCATCAATTGTTTCCCATTTCACAAGGCCATTTAAACTCCATGTAGCATTGCCGGTAGTAAATGTACTTTGATATTCTGGAAGGTTTCTAAGCTTTAATAGCATACTATACACATCAAATAATGCTTTACGCTCCGGCACTTGTAAATAATCCCATCTTACGGGTTTGTTTGCCGTACGACAGTTTGTGTTGATGGAGCCATCGGTACAAGTGTTAATACTATAATCATAGCCCAATTCGCCAAACTGCCACATCAATCTTGCGCCGGGTTGCATAGCCCAGAATGCAGCACACATGCCACTTCTGGCAAGTCCTGTGGATAAGGTTTTTACATTATAACTACCCGATGAAAGACCATTCGTTTTTGCGTCATACATCAGTCGTTCTTCATCATGACTTTCCTGATAGGATACAAGATGATTCACAGACCAGCCACGTGCCTCCGCTATGCCTCCAGATATGTCTGTATTGGATGATTGTCCTTTTATAGCTTCTCTAAAATTGTAGTTTACATTACCCCAAAGTTGCATGCCATAATTGGCCAGTTCTATTTCTTCACTATTGTCTGCAAAATGCTCCAGAATGCAATAAGCACCGGGAGATGCCAACTGAATATCGTTATAAATTTCTTTCCAAATGGCTATTCGGCTTGCATCATACGCAGACCATGCAGCGGTATTGCAATTCTCTCCATTATTATCACAAGTTTGCTTTTGAGTAAATCCTTTTGACAAGTCAAATCTGTATCCATCAATCTTATATTCCTTAAGCCAAAAAGCTACTACTTTATTTACAAAAGCTTTTGTATCGGGGCTTTCATGGTTAAAATCATATCCCACATTAAATCCATGCTTTGCTACAGGATTATGCCAGAGGTTGCTTGGATCGGGTCTGTTGTTTACTCCATCAAAATACAATTGTACCAATGGACTTTGACCATAACTATGATTGAGTACCATATCCATTATTACAGCTATTCCGTTTTGATGACAGGCATCAACAAATTCTTTTACGGCTGTTTCGGTGCCATAATATTTATCCGGCGCAAAGTAAAAACTTGGATTATAACCCCAGCTTTCATTTCCTTCAAATTCATTGAATGGCATTACATGTATAGCATTAATACCGAGTTTTACAAGGTAGGGCAATGAATCTTTTATCGTTTTCCAGTTTTTGGCAGCAGAAAAATCACGTATCAATGCTTCATAAATGAGTAGGTTCCTTTTATCGGGTCTTTTGAAGTTAGTAACCTGCCAATCAAAGCTGGGTTTATTGGTTTGAAACACACTTACAATACCTGTAGTTTTCCCTTCGGGATATGTTTTTAAGCCCGGGTATGTAGATGCAGGAATAAACTTATCATTCCAAGGATCCAATACTTTTTCACAATAAGGATCAGCTATTTTTAATGCTCCGTCCACTATATACTGATAACCATATTCCTGACCGGGGTTAAGGCCACTCACTCTTATCCAATAACGCTTACCATCTGGCGTGCGGTTCATTTGATAATCCGGACTTGTAGTCCAATTATTAAATTCACCTGTAAGGAATGCATAAGACTTATTTGGCGCATACAATACCAATACAGCACTGGTGCCGCCTGCTTCATAATTAATACCATCATTTGACCCTTCGGGCAATTCTGCTACTAAATTTCTAAGTGGCGTAAACCTTACGGTGTCTCTATCAATAGTGCTTCCATTGTCTAATTCGGCAATGATGATTTGCTCCTGGTCATTTGGTATGGTTGTATTTGCACTTACTGATCCACTTGTGCTGGTAGCAATAGGATTTACAAGATCATTATAAAATAACTTCAAAGTACCAGTAACACTGCCTTTTGCAGAAATATTGATTGCATCACCCACTACTTTGCTCAGTGGTTGTAGTGCAGATACAAAGGTAGGCTGTGTGTATGGCTCATCTATGCGTGCATATACACCATTATCATATACAGGTATATACATATCACTTTGATCCAAGTTTCTTAAAACCTTTGTTCCATTTCCATTTCTAAAAAGGATAGATATTTTTAATATTTTTTCATTGGGGTCAGATATGCCATAAAAGGAACGAAGATTTCCTGTAATGGTAAAACTCCATTGATTATTTCCCAATGAACTGCACAAGGCAGCTGCATTTGGTGAATTGAATGATGGAAACTTTACATATTTCCAATCGCTAGATGATGAACTTTTCGTGGTAATGGCACCTATATGTACATAAACATCAGATACCGGAGTGTATCCAAACAATCCTTTATTGCCATAAGCGGCATTGCAGGTAATTGTTGTAGATGTACTTGATTCTTGAATAAAATCCGGAGTCCAGCTTAGAAGTTGTGCGTGTACAGCATTTGCTGCAAGCAGAAAAATGTAAAGTAAAAGCTTCTTCATATCAAATGAATGTTATATATAAAATAAATAGAAAAACAATATCAATTATAACTCAGAAAAACGGCAACACGCTTTGTTACAATATTCGCAAAAACAATCGTACATCTCAAACAATGCAAAAATGTGTACAATTTACACATTAACCAAAAAAATTTAATTCTGTTTACTCTTTCTTGTGATAATTCATATAAACGGGTGTTCGGAATAAAATAAACCCGTAGGGATGATATATAAAAAGTTTTTTGTTATCCCATCCCATCGGGATGCTGAAATAGGCCAATGACCTGCCATAATCATATCATCCCCTAGGTATTTTTCTTATCGATTTATCCCTTTTCGAAGTAAATTAAGCATTAGCCCTACGGGCAATGCCCACACACGGCCCGTCATTGCAAGTGAAACGAAGCAAATCAGGTTTTCTAGTCTCCCTACAAATCTATAATAATATTGATGGTTAAAGCTGTTCTACTTTCTCTCTCCCAATAGTATTTCAATATCATCAATCATTCGAATGCCTTCAATTGCCAATGTGCCGTTATAGATACCTCTAATATGTGCATCTTGATCTACCAATATCATGTTTTCAGTGTGTAGGAAAGCGGTGCTGTCTTTTGAAAGGCCCATTTCTTGTTCTGCAAAATAGCTTTGTCTTGCTATAGTATAAATGTCAGATTTATTGCCGGTAAGAAAATTCCATTGATTAGAACTAACGTCCATTTTTTTTGAATATTCAAATAATCTTGACACACTATCAGTCTCTGGCATAACACTATGCGATAAAAATAAAACATCTTTATTCTCTTTGAAATGCTGATATACCGTATATAGGGTTTTATTCATCCGTGGACACACGGATGGGCAAGCAGTAAAGAAAAATGAAGCGATAAAAATTCTATTCTTTACTGTTTCATTATTTACAATTTCTCCATATTGATTCATAAAACTAAAAGAACCAATTTGGTGCATCTCTTTTTTTTGTGTGGATTTAATTTTCCAGATTGGCGTAAAATCCGGACTGTTATAATATGGTACTTTTATTTCCTTTTCCTTACAAGAGTTGAAAATAAAAAGCAGCATTATACAGAGTGTATATTTCATGAATACGGAGCTGTTAAAGATTGAAAAAATTGCAGTATTTAATTTTTGGAATTGACTGTATCAAAGATATCATAGTACAATGTGGCTTAGTTGCTTTTACAATGTTTTACACCAATGATGCCATAGTTTCTTCCATTTCGGGCTTCATAGTTTGCCAGTAATAATCCTGTGCTATCCCAACACTGCTGCATACCATTTTCATATCCATTCAAAAAATTTTTTCGACTATAGCATTTGCCATTTTGAAACCATTCCTCCTGTACCCCTTCATATAGATCATTGTAGTAATGGTAGGTGAATTTTAATTGCCCTGCGGGCCAATAACTATGAGCCGTTCCAGATTTTTTGCCTGCTGAAAAATATCTTTCTTCACGCAGACTTCCATTCGGATAGTAAAGCATAGAGCGGCCCTCCTTTAAACCGTTTTGATAACAAATAGAAAATAAGGTATCGAAAGAGTTATTCAATTTAAAAAGGATTCCTGTAAATACTTTTCCATGCACGAATCCTATCCCATTCACTGCTTTTATCGTAGTTGTATCAGCACCATAATAGTTGTAATTATGTACAGGCTTGTTTTCATTGCATGCAATGCAAATCATCCAAAAAATGATTATCATGCAGCATAACTTTTTAATGGGATACTGTGCCAGGTGTTCCATAAAAACCATTACCATTTATATAAGGATCTGCATCTGTAATATGATAGTGATAAATACCTCGTGGATAGTCTTCTGTTATGCCCACATGTCCATGATACTCGTCTAAATCATCATTGGTAATAGTTATTCCATTTTCTACAGGACCATATACCGGGAAGCCATCCAATAAAAACCCGAGCAGTGCATTACTGCCTTTAGTTGCTGTGAGATATGTGGGTTCTGCATGGTAATGGTAGTCGTGTAGTACGGGTGCCGCATGCCCTTTATACTGATCGAAAGATTCTATTTCAATAGTTAATGGATCTCCAGAGCCGTTGTATTGATTAAAGAAGGGTACGCCATTCAGTGCAATACCCATTGGGCCACCTGGTGTAGCATCATGGGTTGTAGCTTTTTTAGGAATAATTGGTATTCTAAAACTAAGGGTCTGTTTTTGTATGGAAATATTATTACTTCTAAAGCCAGACTCGTTGTACTCAGCAAATAATGTATCTTCCCATTCTGTTCCTTCGTAATAAACAGATTGATGATCCGGCAAATCTTCAGAAGTCACTACCCAGTAGTCGCCATCTTTTTGCAGACTGGTGGCTCCATATACTTTTGCCCATGCATCAGTTGACTCTGCTTCTGTTACATCAAAATCTTCATCGGTATTGGTAGTATCAGGTGCTGACTTACTACAAGAACTTTGGATACCCGAAAAAATGAGTGCAGTAAAAACTGCAATTGTCATCCACTTTTTTTGTATTTGATTCATAATCTATTTATTTTGGAAATGATAATATGGAATCAGACGATGGCATTGAACTATTCCTTCTCATCAGAATGAATTGCATAAAAAAACCACCCGAAGGTGGTTTGAATATAATGTTCAATAAAATTATTTTTCTGTAACCCTTACCGCTATGCGACGATTGCGTGCCCGGCCTTCTGCCGTTGTATTATCAGCTACCGGATGCATAGGGCCATAACCTTCTGCATCTATACGGGTAGCGTCAATACCTGCTTTTACCAACTCAGCTTTTGTAGCATCTGCACGCTGCTGACTTAGTGTTACATTACTTACACTATCACCGGTATTATCTGTATATCCACCAAGCTTTAGTTTAACAGTAGGATATGCATTGAGGATTGTAACCATATGTTGCAGATCGGTCATGCTCTGTGCTTTTAATGTAGAACTGTTTGTTTCAAAAAATAAATCTTCCAAGTTAAACCAAGTTGTTTTATCAACTGCACTATTTGCATCACCCAGCCATGAAATCAATTTTGCTTCACCGCTCATTGGAGCTAATGCAATTGTGGTTCCATTTGGAAGTGCAATATCAGAAGCTACACCCAAATCATATACAAAATCTCCGTCAGCATTTACAGTACCAGTAAGCTCAGTAGGAATGGCAGAAGGCACATCAGCATCAATTACAATCGTGTTTTCAGCAGATGCATTTGCAGTGCTATGACCTGCTGTACCATGTATACTTGCTAATGTTGGAGCCACTACTAATGATACAATACTCATTAGTTTAATAAGAATATTCATAGAAGGACCAGATGTATCTTTAAAAGGATCTCCTACAGTATCACCCGTAACAGATGCTTTGTGTGGTTCAGATTTTTTGTAATAAGTCTGGCCATCAATTAATACGCCTTTTTCAAAACTTTTCTTTGCATTATCCCAAGCACCACCTGCATTATTTTGAAACATACCCATCAATACACCACTCACAGTAGCACCGGCCAAAAATCCACCCAATGCCTCTGGGCCAAAAAGAAAACCAATGATTAATGGAGATACAATAGCAATAGCACCGGGCAGCATCATTTTTTTGATAGATGCATCAGTAGAAATGGCTACACATTTATCATATTCAGGCTTTCCTTTACCTTCCATAATGCCCGGTATTTCTCTAAACTGTCTGCGTACTTCCTGTACCATACTCATGGCGGCATCGCCCACTGCACGTATAGCTAATGATGAAAATATAAATGGAATCATACCACCCACAAAAAGGGCGGCTAATACATCAGCTTTATAAATATCAATACCATCTATTCCTGCCACGCCCACAAATGCTGCAAAAAGTGCTAAGGCAGTAAGTGCTGCAGATGCAATGGCAAATCCTTTTCCACTGGCTGCAGTTGTGTTACCAACCGCATCTAAAACGTCAGTTTTTTCACGAACATCAGGAGGTAATTCAGTCATTTCAGCAATACCACCTGCATTATCGGCAATAGGACCAAATGCGTCAATGGCTAACTGCATGGCAGTAGTTGCCATCATACCAGCGGCTGCAATAGCAACACCATACAATCCGGCACATGCATAAGAACCATAAATACCTGCTGCTAATACCAAAATTGGTAAAAGTGTAGATTCCATACCAACTGCCAAGCCACCAATAACGTTTGTAGCATGCCCAGTAGCGGATTTTTGTATGATAGACATAACGGGCTTTTTGCCCATTGCTGTATAATATTCAGTTATGATACTCATTAATGCGCCTACGGCTAATCCAACGCCTATGGCACCAATTACTCCATTGCTTGTAAATTCGAAATTACGCAGTACCATAGTATCTGGTAATACATATTTTACTAAAAATACACTTGCAATAGCTGTAAGAATCATTGAACCCCAGTTGCCCATATTTAGGGCTTTTTGTACATTGGAGGTATTGATACCCGCACTGTCGCTCACTTTTACAAAAAGAGTACCTACTATAGAAAATAATATACCAACACCTGCTATTAACATAGGTAATAGGATGGGAGAATATTCACCCAAACCACCAATGCCAGTTACTTTTGTTTCCTGACCAAGAACCATTGTTGCTAATACTGTAGCTACATAAGAACCAAAAAGGTCAGCACCCATACCGGCTACGTCACCAACATTATCACCAACATTATCTGCTATTGTAGCAGGATTGCGTGGGTCATCTTCTGGAATGCCAGCTTCTACTTTACCAACTAAATCGGCACCTACGTCAGCAGCTTTTGTGTAAATACCACCGCCCACACGAGCAAAAAGTGCAATACTTTCAGCACCCAATGAAAAACCGGTAAGTACTTCAATGGTTTTAATCATTTCAGCACTATCTATACCAGCAGGTGCAAAGAAAGATTTGAATATAATGAACAATCCACCCAGACCTAATACTGCCAAACCTGCAACTCCTAAACCCATTACAGACCCACCTGTGAAAGAAACATTGAGGGCTTTTGATAAGCTTGTACGAGCCGCTTGTGCAGTACGCACATTGGCTTTGGTAGCTACTTTCATACCTATATAACCAGCTGTAGCACTGGATACCGCACCTATAATAAAGGCAACAGCAATTAACCAGTGACTATTTGGGTTTGTACTGGACATAAAGCCCAGCAATAAAGCAACAATAACTACGAAATATCCCAATATTTTCCATTCTGCTTTCAGAAAGGCCATAGCTCCTTCGGCTATGTAATTACTGATTACTTTCATTTGTTCACTACCAGCATCCTGCTTGGATACCCAGTTGAACTTAATAAATGTGTACAGGAGACCTAAAACTCCCATCGCCGGAACGGCATAAAACAAGATTTTGTCCATCGGTTTTGTAGATTTTTAATTTAAAAGAGGTGCAAAAGTAGGGAAAATGCGTTTAGAATTTAACATTTCGGCAGTTTAAAGCCTTCATTGGAGACGGTTCCCTTTGATCAATACTTACATTTCAAATGAAGAAAAATAGCTCAAACTACCATTTATTAAAAGACAAGATTACTTCTACTTGAAATGTTTTCATCAGTAAGAGATACTACAAGCTGTACTTCAGATAGGGTGCGTAAAACATTTTCTAATGGTGTGGTACCTTGTTGTTGCAGACCTTCTCCCCTAATAAGTAGTAAATAATCCAAATGTTTATACTCAGGTAGTAAATACTCACCTTGATATTGATTGTGGTAGAGGTAATATTGTATCCGATTGAAGTAGTCATGATATTCATGGACTTCAAAATAGTAAATCCGACTTCTACGGTGTAGTTTTATTTCAAGATCTGGTTTTAATCTTAAATCAAGCCCCAGTCTCCGATTGATGGCTAATGAAATTTTATAATCCTTTGCGATAGTCATTAATCCCAATAGATAGGTGTCAGCAAAAAAGTCTTCTGCTACTGTGTCCATATCTAATTTTAATCGCAAAGCCATTGTATAATAAAATTATTTTATATCGCCTTGCAAAGGAGCCATTATTAGCCACACAACTGGTTGAAGTGCATAATTTTTTTTGAGCATCTTTTTCTTGCACATCAGGTTTAAATAATTTGAATATTGCTTACTCATGAAAATTAAATTTATTTGCTACGCAATGTCCAATCACAACTTTGGTTTTTGCTTTAAAAAACAGTTGATTAAAGTGCACTACAATGAAATTAAAATTTATACCCCAATGCTTCACAATATGCTTGATCATTTACTTTAGTATTTCATCAAGCAGAGCCCAAAATGGGGTTTTAGTATCTGGTCCTATGTTGGGCTTTGTGGAATTGCGCACAGCAACTATTTGGGCCGAATTTTCCCAAAGGCCGGAAAATTTGGTATTAAAATATACCCCCATATCAAATGATGGTATATCTGAAACTAAATCATTGGGGATTAATGATGCATCAAAGGACTATGGTTCGGTCCATATTACCAATGAGCATGGGCATTTCATTGTAAAATTTTTACTTGCCAATTTATCACCGCAAACAAAATACAATTATTCTATTGTGGCGGGTCGGAAAAAAATGGAACAATTAGCAAGTGGTCATTTTACAACACAAACTTTTTGGCAATGGCGCACACCTGTTCCTGATTTCAGTTTTATAACAGGTAGTTGTTCTTATTTTAATCAGCCGGAATACGATCGTGTGCAGGGCAAAAGCTACGGTGGAGATAGTACTATTTTTCAAACTATGGCAAAAGAAAAGGCAGACTTTATGCTATGGTTAGGAGATAACTGGTACACCCGTGTGCCCGATTATTTTAGTGAATGGGGCCTTTACTACAGAGCAAGTAGGGATAGGGCCCAACCGATTGTGCAGCCATTACTACAAGCCATGCCGCAAATGGCAATATGGGATGATCACGATTTTGGCCCAAATGACGCAGGTAGTAGCTATATGCTGAAATCTACAAGTAGGAATGTATTTAATAATTATTGGTGCAATAACGCTGTTGGAGAAAATGGGCAAGGTATCTACACACAGTTTAGTTGGAATGATGTGGATTTTTTTCTCTTAGATGATAGATGGTTTAGAAGTAATGATGATATGATCGACAGTATCAATGGGAAACCAAATCCAGAAAAACAAATGTTTGGTAAACAGCAAATGACTTGGCTAAAGAATGCTTTGCTACAAAGTAATAATAATCCAAATATTAGTTTTAGGTTTATAGTAAATGGGAGCCAAATCTTAAATCCATTAAATCCATACGATTGCCTAAGACATTTTAGTGCTGAATATGAAGAACTCATGTCATTCATAGATCTGCAGAAAATAAAAGGTTTATTATTTCTTACAGGAGATAGACATCACAGTGAAATCATACAATTGGAGCGTTCTAACAACTATACCTTGTATGATATTACTGCTTCACCTCTAACATCTGGTATTGGATTTACAAAAGAACCTGAGAAAAGTAGCCCATATAGAGTGGGTAAAGAAACCGACGCACAAAACTTTGCAAGACTTAGTTTTGCAGGTCCATTAAAGCAAAGAAAACTAATAGTTGAATTTATAGGAATTCATGGCGAGGTGCTGGATAATTGGTCAATTAATTTGCAAGATATTGGAGTAAAAAAATAGAAACTATGATTCGTTTTTCATTTTCTTATGATAAGAAAAAAGTCATTCAGGCACTGCGTTTTCATTTTATTTGGCAAACAGATATAAAGGTAACCTTGATTATTATTCTTGCATTTGATGTATTGTCAGCAGTTCTATATTTTACAGGCATTATAAGACCGGAACCATTTTTATTAGGAAGTATAGTCTGGTTGTTTTTTATTATTTCCTGTTGGTTTATTTTACCTTGGAGTATTTACAAACGAGCCAGTACATTTCAGGAAAAATTTTCAATTTCTTTTTCTGATGACAGCGTTCTATTAGAAAACAATAGAGGGGATATGAGATGGGACTGGAACCAGTTTCAAAAATTTTATGAAAGCCCTGAATTTTTTCATTTGTACTTTTCAGCAAAATCTTTTTTTCTTGTTCCAAAAGAGCCTGTAATAGCCAATGAATTACCTGATTTAAGGAAAATGATTAATAGGAATATAAAAAAATAAATGGAGTAAAGATTGAGATTTTTTTTACTAGGAAAATGTCTTTTCATTCGTTTGAAGACACAAATTTCATTAGGTTTGACTTTTGCAATCTCTAAAGCATTTTTTCCATTACCACATGGGGTATTGTAACTTCGAGGAATTCATCTCCACAAATTTTATAGCCTAATTTCTCATAAAACCCGATTGCATTTTTTCTTGCATGCATAGTCATCTTTTTATAACCCATGTCTCTGGCTACATTTTCTGCAAATTGCATGATTGACCTCCCAATGCCCTTGCCTTGTAAACCACTGATTACGGCCATTTGACGAAGTCGAAGGGTTTTTGGAGCAGTTTCTGTAAGCATACAGCAGCCTTCTAATTTTTTTTCTTCAAAAAAACCAATGTGAAAATCACTCTTTTCTTTTACTAACTCTTCATCAGAAAAGCTAAGACCCAGAGGCTTCCTCAATAATTGAAGTCTGAGATCAACCATTTGTTGATATTCCTTTGAACCGTGATCAATCAGTTTTATTGGCATAGGGTGGGAAAGTAATATTTTTTTCCAATAATCTTGTTTTAGAAATAAAATGAGCTGAGAAACATTCGGTGCCAAAACAAAAATTCAATGAAATATTGCTTTTTAACGAAAAATTCTATTTTTGCGCCTGAACAAAAATTTTAAAAATGTCAGACATCGCATCAAGGGTCAAAAAAATCATCATTGACAAATTAGGCGTTGATGAAGCCGAAGTAACAACAGAAGCTTCTTTTACAAATGATTTGGGTGCAGACTCTCTGGATACAGTAGAGTTAATTATGGAGTTTGAAAAAGAATTCAACATCTCTATCCCGGATGAGCAAGCCGAAACTATTACAAATGTAGGTCAGGCTATTTCTTATTTAGAAGAGCACGCCAAGTAATTTTTACCTTGCACAATAGTTAATCCGTCTTTGCTGGATGTATCCTCGCATAGACGGATTTTTTTTCAATGATCTAATTATAATTATGCAGTACAAGCGAATCGTTGTTACAGGAATGGGTGCAGTAACCCCAATTGGTAATAACTTAGAAGAATATTGGAATAATTTATTAAATGGGGTTGCTGGCGCCGGGCCAATAACTTTATTCAATGCTGAAAAGTTTAGAACACGATTTGCATGTGAGGTGAAGAATTTTGATCCACAACTTTATATGGATAAAAAGGATGCACGAAAATTAGATCGATATACAATGTTGTCCATAGCAGCCGCAGATCAGGCAGTAAAGGATGCAGGTATTTCAGTTGAAAATGTGGCGCCAGATAGGGCTGGTGTTATTTTCGGAAGTGGTATTGGTGGATTCATTACTTTTCAAAATGAAGTTTATGACTTTGCCAAAGGAGATGGTACCCCACGATTTACGCCATTCTTTATACCAAAATTAATACCCGATATTGCTGCTGGACACATTTCCATCAAGCATGGATTCTTAGGGCCAAATTTTTGTGTATCAAGTGCTTGTGCTACAAGTACAAATGCAATAATTGAAGCTGTATATCACATGAGGTTAAACAAAGCTGATGTGATGGTGACAGGTGGCGGTGAAGCAGTTGTTTCCTATGCAGGAGTAGGCGGTTTTAACGCATTGCGTGCACTGAGTGAAAGAAATGACAGCCCTGAAACAGCCAGCCGTCCTTATGATAAAGATAGAGATGGTTTTGTACTTGGTGAAGGAGCAGGTGCTTTAGTATTAGAAACTTTGGATCATGCATTGGCACGAGGCGCAAAAATATATGCTGAAGTAGCAGGCTGCGGAGCAAGTGCAGATGCTTACCATATTACAGCCCCACACCCAGAAGGCTTGGGAGCGAAAAATGTAATGAGATTAACTTTAGAAGATGCAGGAATGAATCCCGGTGATATTGATTATATAAATGCACATGGTACTTCTACAGAATTGGGTGATATTGCCGAAGTAAAAGCTATACAAGAGATTTTTGGGGAACATCTAAACGATATCAATATCAGTAGTACAAAATCAATGACGGGTCATTGCTTAGGCGCAGCAGGGGTTATTGAAGCCATAGCCTGTATAAAAAGTGTTGAGGAAGATATTGTTCCACCAACAATAAACCACTTTACTGACGATCCGGCGTTTGATAGTAGGATAAATTTTACTTTCAATAAGCCTCAAAAGCGCACTGTACGTGCTGCCCTCAATAATAACTTTGGTTTTGGAGGACATAATGCATGTATTATCGTAAAAAAATATATAGCTTGACCGTGTGAAAATTTTCCGGTTTCTATTTGAGCCTGCCAATAATCAAGATTTTAAAAAACAGTTGATTAATTTCTTGGGAATTAAACCTGGGAATATGGCTTTATATGAATCTGCATTAAGCCACCGCTCAATAAAAGAATTGGCAGGGGAGAATAATGAAAGATTAGAGTACTTAGGAGACGCGGTACTTAGTGCCATCGTTGCTGATTATCTCTTCAAAAAATATCCCTACAAGGGAGAAGGCTTTCTCACAGAAATGAGAAGCAAAATGGTTAATCGCCAACAACTCAACGATATAGCCCTTAAAATGGGTCTAAAAAAATTAACCCAATACAACAAGTTTGATACTTCCTTAAAAAGTAGCCAGATTTTTGGAAACACCTTGGAAGCAATTATTGGCGCTGTTTATTTGGATAAAGGCTATATCAAAACCAAAAAATGGGTTGTAAATAGCATTATCATCCCTCATCTTTTTATGGACGACCTAGAGTTGATAAATATCAATCTCAAAAATAAACTGATTGGATGGGCAAATAAAAATGGCAAAAGCCTTGAATTTCAAACCTTAGAAGAAAAATTAGAATCCGGACGACGCATTTTTAAGATAGCGGTTGTATTGGAAGGAGAGTACATAGCTGAAGGAAAAGGATTTAATAAGAAGGATGCCAGCCAGATAGCTGCTCAGTTAGCAGTTGAAAAACTTGATTTGTAACTAACCTCTATCTTGGCAAATTTCTATAAGTACACCATTGGTTTGTTTGGGATGTAGAAAACAAATGAGTTTATGATCAGCACCTATTTTTGGCTGTTCATTGAGCAATACAAAGCCTTCTTCCTGCAAGCGTTTCATCTCAATAAAAATGTCATCTACTTCAAATGCAATATGATGTAGTCCTTCCCCCTTTTTTTCAATAAAGCGAGCTATTATACCGTCATCGGTAAGACTTTGTAATAACTCAATTTTTGTTTCACCTGTTTTAAAAAAAGCAGTTTCTACATGTTCACTTTCTACCCTTTCTTGCTTATAACAAGTGGTATTCATCAGTTTTTCATACACTTCTATGCTTGCTTTTAAATCTTTGACTGCTATTCCAATATGCTCTACTTGTTTCATAATTATAAATGCTGTTTGCAATATTCGACAAAATGCAAAAGACATTCTACTTTTACACAGGGATGAAAGAAATTATTTATTTAGATTATAATGCTACCACTCCTGTGGATGATATCGTTCTTGAAAAAATGTTGCCTTGGTTTACCACATCATTTGGAAATGCATCCAGTAGTAATCATGCCTATGGATGGCAGGCTGCATCAGCAATTGATTTAGCCAGAGAGCAAGTGGCAGAACTTATCAATGCTACTAAAGAAGAAATCATTTTTACATCAGGGGCTACAGAATCTATCAATCTTGCCATAAAAGGTTTGTTTGAATGGTATAGAGGCGAAAAAAAACATATCATCACCTGTGCCACTGAGCATAAAGCAGTTGTAGACACTTGTTCATACCTAGATAAAAAAGGGGCAGAAATATCACTACTTCCTGTTAATCATAACGGCGAAATTGATTTAGTACAATTAAAGCAATTAATCAGAAAAGATACTTTGATGGTTGTATTGATGTATGTCAACAATGAAACAGGTGTTATACATCCAATAGATACAATAGGCGAAATATGTAGAGCAAACCAAGTCTTATTTTTTTGTGATGCCACTCAGGCAGTAGGTAAAATTCCTGTTGATGTGGAAACTTCAAAAATTGATTTACTTTGTTTTAGCGCTCATAAATTTTATGGACCAAAAGGAGTAGGCATGCTCTATCATAAGCGGAAAAAACCAAGAGTTAATCTAACTGCAATTTTACATGGTGGTGGTCATGAAAGAGGATTCAGAAGCGGTACTTTAAATGTGCCCGGTATTGTGGGCATTGGTGCTGCCAGCTCTTTAGCTTCAAATTTTTTAGTGCAAGAACCTAAAAGAATTATGTTATTAAGAAATCAGCTCGAAACCAATTTGTTGAAAAATAACCAAGCGTATATAAATGGCAAAAACTCCAATAGAATCTCACATGTTTCAAATATATGTTTTCAAAATGTGATACCGGGCAGACTACTAACTGGGATCAGCAGCCGGCTTGCAGTTGCTTCGGGTTCAGCATGTACCTCCGCTTCACCCCAACCAAGTCATGTATTGAAGGCAATGGGCCTTAGCGATGTGGATGCTAAAAACTCGATTCGATTTAGTTTGGGTCGTTATACAACTGCTGCGGATATTGAAATGGCCAATGCTGTGATATATGATGAGATATCTAAACTTGAAAACATTATCTAAAGCGGATTGTTTTAGTTTTGCAATGAATCTATTTTATGACAGATGCAGATAACGGAATAACCATTACCGAAAAAGCGAAAGCAAAAATTCAGTCTTTAATGCTGCAAGCAGGTATTGAAAATGATGCTGCTTATTTTTTACGCGTTTCTGTAGTTGGCGGAGGGTGTTCAGGTTTAACATATCAATTGGATTTTGACAATGAAATGAAGCCCATGGACCAAATTTTTGATGTGGATGGTACCCGCTTAGTAACAGACCTAAAAAGTTTTTTGTATTTAGTAAATACTGAACTCGACTTTTCAGATGGTCTATCTGGCAAAGGTTTCCATTTTAAAAACCCAAATGCAAGTCGTACATGTGGATGTGGGGAAAGCTTTGCAGTCTAAAATATGCACCTTAATCATTTTTAGTCTTATTACAAGGAACTACCTGAAATATAAGTGCAATCAACAGTAAGCTCTTGGTTTAGTTTGGTGCCATTTACACAAGCCATCATTTGTGTAAAGGCTAATTTACCTAATTTGAAGCCACTTGTTTCTACAAAATCCACTTCGGGATGATACAAACCAGGAATAAAACCATTACTCATGGTAAGGATGCCCATTTCTTGCGGAATCTTTATCCCGGCTTTTTGAATGGCTTTCATCGTTCCGGTTAGAATTTCATCGCTCATACAAAAAATGGCATCAGGTTTTTTCTTTGCGCTAATATATTTTTTTGTACAATCATTTGCTTCTTGAGCATTATTTGCATTCACATAAGTAACTTTAATCCCGGCTCCTTTTTGATGCATAAACTCCGAAAAGGAATTGAGCCTACGTTTTGTGATACTCATATCTGCATTGCCAAAAATTGCAAGAATGTTTTTTTTATTTTTCTCTAATAAAACCTCCGCCGCTAATCTGGCAGCCTGTGCATCCGCATGACTTACACGATTGGTATTCTCCTCATCGGGCACTTTGTCAAAAAATATTAAAGGAATGTCCTGTTTTGGCAACTTTAGGAATGGTTCAATGTTTTTTGTTTCTGGCGATAGACAAATAAATATACCGCTTACCCTGTTTTGTCTGCACAAGCGAAGGCTATCCAATTCAGTTTCAGGGTTATCACTTGTTTGTAAAATAATCAACGAATAACCACTTTTTCGGCATTCTTCTTCAACCGAAGAAATAAATGAATCATAAAAGAAGAGTGATACGGATGGAACAATTAAACCAAAAATATTGCTCTTGTTTGTTCTGAGTTGTATGGCATAGGCATTTGGCTCATAGTCTAAAGCTGTGGCTAATTCATTTACTTTTTGCCTTGTTTTTATGGATATATCCGGATGATTTTTTAAAGCCCTTGAAACAGTGCTTATACTAATATTCAAGGTTTCGGCAATTTTTTTTAACGTAATCGCTTCTCTCATTTCAATGTTATTAGGGGTAAAGGTATAAAAAAATTTTCCACTGCAAACAGTTTCGCAAACGATGTAGAATATTTATGTGTTTTTTTTACACAAATCTTTTACAAAAATTGTTAATTTTATCAAGTTAATGATGGCATAATTGATTTAATGTTTCAACTAGATATTATGCACAAGTTGACGAATTGTTTGCAAATATTTTTAACGAATTAAACTATTCTAATAAAATTTCAAAAAAAGTTGTGATTTATATAAAAAATCACATTAGTGAAATTAGATATTCATGCAACTATTTTTAAATTTTGAAAGTCTTCAATTTATTTTAACAAATAGATTAAACAAAAATTAAAATTTTTTTATAATCAATCATTTTTACATTTTAAATTAAAAACTGCTCGAACATGACGACAAAGCAAATGCTGAAATGGCTATTACTCAGCCCGCTGTTTTTACTAATAGCGCAGGTGGGTTGGTCACAAAGCACAGTTTCAGGAAAAGTTACAGACGACAAAGGTGCTGCCATAGCTGGTGCATCAGTTATTGTAAAGGGTACCAAAACAGGCACAGCGACCGATGCAAATGGTAATTTCAAAATTACAGTGCCAAGTGGTGGAGTATTGGTAATAAGTTCTGTTGGTTTTGGATCAATGGAAGTAAATGCCAATGGAGATTTAAACAACATTAAATTAACTACTCAAAATGCCAGCTTAAATGAAGTAGTTGTGGTTGGTTATGGCACTAGAAAAGTTAAAGATGCTACAGGATCTGTTGCCCAGATTACAACTAAAGATTTTAACAAAGGGGTAATATCATCTCCTGAGCAGCTGATTCAAGGTCGTACACCTGGTGTATCAATTACGCCATCCAGTGGTGAACCTGGTGCTGCGCCAACTATAACAATACGTGGAACTTCCTCTATACGTGGAAATCAGGAACCATTATATGTTATAGATGGAGTGCCTGTTGGTGGAGGTGGTTCCGTTGCTTCTGCTGCTGGTGTTGAGGGTAATACAACTGCAAAAAACCCATTAATCTTTCTAAACCCTGCAGATATTGAAAGCATTACGATTTTAAAGGATGCTTCTTCGGCCGCTATTTATGGCTCTAGGGCTGCCAACGGCGTTATATTGGTTACAACCAAGAATGGTAAAGGTGGCAAGCCGGGTTTCCAATTTAGTGCTACAACCGGTTTTGCCAATACAGCTTCCAGATATGATTTATTAAATGCGCAAGACTTTTTGCTTGGAAGTAAAGCAGCAAATATTGCTGGTGGTACCTCTGAGCAAGATGCTGCTGAAGCGGTTGCAAATCTTGACAAAGGTGCAAATACAGACTGGCAAGATGTAATTTTTCGTACTGGCATACAGCAGAGCTATAACTTATCGTGGGGATTTGGTAGAAAAACGAATTCTTTAAGATTAAGTGGAGGTTATGATGATCAAAATGGTACAGTAGAAAATACAGGTCTTAAAAGATTTACAATACGCGGCAACTATATGCAAAAGTTGTTTGAAGATAAATTTAAGATAGAAACCAACGTTACATATTCAAATACAAAAAACAGCTATGGTCCTATCAGTAATAATGCAGGATATCAAGGAAGTTTGATTGGTGCGGCATTGCAATTCAATCCAACATATCCAATATACGATCAAAATGGAGATTTTTTTGATCCGGGTGATAATAGCCGTAACCCTGCTGAAATGTTAGCACGGTTCGATGATAAAGATGAAATCAATCGGATTCTTGGAAATGTGAGCCTGTCATATGATATTACAAAAGGGTTAAGTTTAAAAGGGGTTCTAGGATATGACAATTCAAAGGCAGAACGTAATTCTTTTGCTGATCCACGGCTGCCATCAGGTGCATACGGTGGTCAAATTTTTATATTTAATGGAAATGTAAATGGCACAGGAATACAAGATAATGGTAGAGCAACAAGACAAAATTTAGATTACACTAGTGTACTAACTGAGGCCTATCTAACATACGACAAAACATTTTCCAATGGACATGTCCTAAATGCAGTTGCCGGTGTTTCATATCAAAACTTTGAAACGGAATATGCTAGTCAATTTGCTTGGGGTCTTTCTACTCCTGTTGTGAAGCCTGAGGATCCATTTATCAAAGATTTTGACGGTTTTACAAACACCATAAGTGGTGTTCCTGATTTTCAGAGAAATGAGTTGCAATCTGGTTATATAAGAGTAAATTACACAATAGCTGAAAAATATTACCTAACAGGTACATTTAGAGGGGATGGCTCTTCAAGGTTTGGAGAAAATAATAAATATGGATACTTCCCTGCATTTGCTGCAAAATGGAGGATTCTAAATGAAAACTTTGCTTCAAAAGCTCTTGGAAGTGTTTTTAATGATTTAAGTATCAGAGCTAACTTCGGTATTATAGGAAGTCAAGATGGTATCCCGAACTATGCACCTCTTGACTATTCTCAAGTTTATAAAGGGCCAAATGATACTGAACCCCAACGAGTTTATATTTGGGAAGGAAACCCAGACCTAAGATGGGAGCAAGCAAGAACTATTGGAGGTGCGATTGATTTCTCACTTGTAAATAACAGAGTTAGTGGAACTGTTGAGTATTTTAACACACGCCGAAAAGACTTGCTTTACTTCGCTCCTATACCAGGAGGTTATTCAGCTAGCACATATCAGTGGGATAACCTCCCAGGCTATGTAATTAACAATGGTGTTGAGGTTAGTTTAAATTTAAAGCTTATATCCGGCTCTAAATTCAACTGGGATGTTAACTACAATATGACATTTCAGAAAAATGAAGTTGTTGATTTAAACCAAGTTGTAAATACTGGCGTTGTAAATGGCCAAGGGCTTACTGGTGCCTACGCACAAACAATTGTTGATGGTTCATCCTTATTTACATGGAAAATGCCTGTTTTTAATGGCTACGATGGAAATGGTAATGCACGATATGAAAATGGTGGTGCCGATCAATTAGTTGGAAGTGCTTTGCCAACCTTTTTTGCAGGCTTAACAAATACTTTCACATTTGGAAGATTGAGTGCTAGTATTTTTATGAATGCTGTTACTGGATTTAAGGTGTATAACAATACTGCTAATGCTGTATTTCTTAAAGGTAGTTTAAGAAATGGACGAAACGTAACTTATGATGTGGCTGAAAGCCCTGAAAGCCCAATTAATCCAGGCAGTGTATCAACAAGATTTCTTGAAAATGGCGACTTTCTCAGAATTTCGAATGTGAACATTAGTTACGCATTTAATGTTAATAATAAAGTTATTAGATCATTGTCAATCTTTGCATCAGGTCAAAATTTAGCACTTTTTACTAAGTATTCTGGCTTAGATCCTGAAATCAATGTTGACAAACAAATAAATGGTATACCGTCAAGAGGTTTTGACTATACGGCTTTTCCTCCATCGCGGATTTTCACTTTTGGATTAAATCTTGGATTTTAAAACTAAATAAAAATAGATATATGAATACTTTACAAAAAGCAGGATTATTGGTATTCAGTTCAGCTTACCTTGCACTTTCTTCGTGCTCAAAGTTGGAACCAGAAATAAGAGATCCGCAATCAGGTGAGCCGAGACCGGAAGGTGCTGCTCCAACACCCCCTACCTTGGGTACGGTTTATAATTTGTTGAATCAACTTGTTGGCCAGGAAAATTTTCATGCAATGCAAGAGCACACCACTGATGAATTGATGGGGCCTACTAGAGGTACAGACTGGGATGATTTTGGTACCTGGAGAAAGCTGCATTTACATACATGGGATGCTTCACACAATCAAGTGAACAATTTGTGGAATGGCCTAAATGGCGCATTATATAACTCAGCTTTGCTTGCAGAAAATTCAACTGGGCAGGAGCAAGCTGAGGCAAGTTTTCTGAATGCTTATTTTAGATATTTGGTTGTAGATATCTATGGACAATTACAATACAAACCTTCAAATGCCCTATCTGATGAGTTGCCAACTGTTTTTCAAAGAACTGATGCAATTGATCAAATAATTACTCAATTAGAAGCAGTAATCCCCTCTCTTCCTTCATTTACAAGAGAGAAGCGTAATATGGCAACAAAGGAAGCAGCTCAATTCTTATTAGCTAAGTGTTATTTGAACAAAGCGGTGTACAAGCAGGACCCAACTAGCCCAGCTGGTCCGTTTACTTTTAGTAATAGTGATATGAATAAAGTCGCCGAATTATGTAATGCAATTCAAAGCAATTCAGAATTAGCATTGTCTTCAAGTTATTGGGATAATTTCACTTGGGAAAATGGTTCCAAATCAACTGAAAGTATTTTTGTACGTCAAAATAGCCAGGGTATAAACATGCGGTGGTATACTTCTATGGGTTTTCACTATAATATGACACCTGGTAGTTGGAATGGATTTACAACTTTATCCACTTTTTATAATAGTTTTGAGAATACAGATACAAGAAGAGGTATTGACCTTCCAGGCTATACAGATTTGACGGGAGCTCGTACAGGGTTTCTTGTAGGGCAACAAAGAGGTCCAGCATCTGGTAAAGTTGGTGATCCAATTGTGGATCTCAAAGATAGAAGCGGCAATCCATTAATTCTTACTAATACAGCAAGTCTATATTTTTCTGATGAAAGGAGAGGTATAAGAACAAATAAATATCCATTAAATCCTGCTACCATTGGTGATGGAGCCTGGGGTAGTCAAAATGAGTTTGTATTTTTCCGTTTTGCTGATGTAAGATTGATGGAAGCTGAAGCTGTATTGAGGGGTGGTTCGTCTGATGAAACTCCCTTAAACATTGTTAATGAAATTAGAGCATTGCGTGGTGCTAGTGCTTTCAATGAGGTATCATTTGTTAATTTACTTGCAGAAAGGGGCAGAGAACTTTATCTTGAAGCATGGAGAAGAAACGATTTAATTCGTTTTGAAAAATTCAACGATCCAGTAGAAGAGAGAGCTTCTGCTTCTGGTGCATTTAGAGTTGTGTTTCCGATACCTAACTTAGCTTTATCTTCAAATCCAAATTTGACTCAGAATTTTGGTTATTAAGAAATAATTTGATGTACATTGAAAAGTGGCTGTTAGGAAACAGCCACTTTTTTTTAGTGCAGTTATCTCAAAACTTATGACATTATTCTACTATCGAAATATCAAAATTTACCAAATCAACAAAAGCTGCTATACGGTCATTAATTTCTGATTGTGTAAGTTCTTTAAGACGGGTAGCACCAAATTTTTCTACACAAAAACTTGCCATTGCACTACCAACAATAATTCCTGTTTTTAGATTTTCGAAGGATGCATCTCTGGTTTTGGCTATATGACCTATGAAGCCTCCTGCAAAGCTATCCCCAGCTCCGGTTGGATCAAAAACATCTTCCAAAGGTAGCGCAGGGGCATAAAATACATGGTGTTCATCAAATAACAAAGCGCCATGTTCCCCCTTTTTTATGATCAAATATTGAGGGCCCATATTTAAAATTTTCTTTGCAGCCTTAACCAAAGAAAATTCTCCACTTAGCTGTCTTGCTTCACTATCATTAATGAGTAATACATCTACTCTTTCTATTACTTCCTTCAAATCATCCATTGCGGTTTCCATCCAAAAATTCATAGTATCCATAATAATCAAGCGGGGCCTTTTTTCTAACTGGTTGATAACCTGTAGTTGTAATTTGGGCATCAAATTGCCCAGCATCAAAAATTCTGCGCCTTGATATGATTCCGGAACTTTTGGATTAAAATCAGTTAACACATTAAGGTCAGTTATTAACGTGTCTCTTGTATTCATATCCATGTGATACCTGCCACTCCAAAAAAATGATTTTTTATCTGCTACTACTTCAACTCCTTCCAGCACTACCCCTCTTTTCTGTAGGGTTTCCATTTCCTCTTTCGGAAAATCAAAACCAATAATTGAAATCTGTTGCACTGATTTTACAAAATGACTTGCTGCATAAGCTGCATAAGTAGCACTACCTCCTACAATTTGATCTATTTTTCCAAAAGGTGTTTCTATGGCGTCAAAAGCCATTGTGCCTAAAACAATTAAAGACATAACATTATATTAATTTGATGAAAATGGACAATGATTTTAGGAAGATTGCAAATACCATTACAAACTATCCGGGCATTCTTGAAATATATTTTTCTATTTCTTTTATTTGATCTGTTACTTGTTTGTTGGTGGGTTTGCAAGCTTTTGCCTTACGAAAGTAATCTTTGGAAGCCCTAAATTCCCTCTTATTCATGAATATTTGGCACATACTCAAATAGGCAATAGCCAAGCTTTCATTGTCTGCAATTCCAACCCTCAATGCGGCTCTTATATTGGCTTCGGCAGTTTTCAAATCTCCTTTCTGCATAGCCATCATCCCCAATTGTAGCTTATTTGCACCTTCCGCTTCTGGCATTGGTGCACCAAGTTCGCTACTCTTTTTTAAATGTTTTTCTGCTGTATCAAAATCTTGACGGGCCATTGCCAATTGCCCTTTTATGGTAAAGTAGGTAGAGCGTATAGGTTTATAGAGCAAATTTGGAAACCAAATGTCATCTAAAATTTTATTTACTTCGTCCATATTGCCCTGCTCCATTGGTTCTTGTATGAGCCGCATGGGGCCAATAAAAAAATGGCTGAACAATCCAATTAATCCAAGAAAATACAGAGGGAAAACCGGCCAGAAATCGGTACCTACAATATTTAAAATAATAGCAGCCACAATTGCAACTATGCTAAGCCAAAATCGATATTTAATGAGAAGATTATAGAATTTCATACTATTGAAAGAATCGCAAAGATAAGGAGATGATGGGCGTAACCATAAATTTGTCTCTTTTGTTGATGTATATGGTCTATTGCAACTGAACTACAACTTGATTCTTCAGTGAGTATAAAGTTCTTTAAAGAAAAATACCCATTTTCTAAAAAAGCACATAGTTCGGTTTAAAGCCGATAGTAAAAGCTGCAGTGGAGGTTATTGGCTTTATTTCTAAATGCAAACTTTGCATTGAAATGGATGGGGAGCTGAAACACTGAAAACCTTTCACTTGAAAGAACGGTTATGATTGTTCAACATTGCTCCTACAGATATCAAACTTAAACACTTTGCAATAAATCATTTTAAGTTTATTTGGTAGGTAAACTTCAAATTCTGGTATAAATCAGAAAATTTAGTAACTACCATAGTATTGCTGGTATTGCCAATTTAGTGTAAATATATTATTGGAAAATAAAAAAACTGTCCTTTTTGTGGACAGTTTTTTTACGTACAGCATTTATCCGATTAACCTATAGCTACTCTTTTAAATGATTGTACCGTTAAATTTCCACTTTCTTTTAAATAATCTGCTACAGATTTTGAACCATCTTTTACAAAAGCCTGAGCAGTTAAAGTTTGTTCTTTAAAAAAAGCATTCATTTTGCCATCAGCAATTTTGTTCAACATTTCATCAGGCTTTCCAGCCATTTTGGGATCTTGTTTCATTTGATCAATAATGATTGCTTTTTCTCTTTCAATGGTTTCTGTAGAAACACTTTTTTCATCTACAGCTATTGGATTCATAGCGGCAATTTGCATGGCAATATCCTTACCGGCATCTACTGCAGATTTATCAAATCCCACTAAAACGCCCATTCTGTTTGCTCCATGAATATAGGATGATACATAAGGTGCTTCAATACGCTCAAAACGGGTAATGCCAATTTTCTCACCTATGGATGCGAGTTTATCGTTTACTAAATCAGCTACAGATAAACTATTAATACTACACGCATTTAATTCTTCTAAACTTTTTACATTATTGCTTACCGCTGCATCTGCAATTGATTGACCGAATGCAACAAAATCAACATTCTTACTTACGAAATCTGTTTCACAACTTACACAAACTATAAAACCAACTGTATTGGTAGCATTTGTTTTGGCAATAACAACACCTTCTTTTGCTTCACGATCACTCCGTTTTGCAGCCACTTTTTGACCCTGTTTGCGCAGCCAGTCTATGGCAGCTTCAAAATCGCCATTTGCTTCTGTTAAGGCCTTTCTACAATCCATCATTCCGGCACCTGTGGCCTGGCGTAGTTTATTAATATCTGCTGCTGTAATAGCTACTGTTGTACTCATTATTTGCTATTTAATTTTTTTTATTTGATTATTTGAAATAAAATGGGCCATTACTCGTGTAGAATACTGGCCCATATCAATAGAATATTATTTTATTTTTTTGGAGCCATACCACCACCTGCGGGTCTGCGGCTATTGGGTACTCTACGCTTTGGCTGGTTTCCACCTCTTGCTCTACCGCCACGACCACCTTCTGCTTCTGCTTCTGCTTGAAGGCGTGCTGCTTTGTTTTCATTTTCATTAACTGCATCGTCAGTTTCTTCATCCTTTGAAGCTTGACGCTCTGCTAAACCTGCTGCTATTTCTGCAGTAATATAATTGGTTATGATGGCTATTGATTTTGTAGCATCATCATTTGCAGGAATGGCAAAATCAACTTTATTAGGATCGCAATTGGTATCTACCATACCAAAAGTAGTAATGCCCAAACGCTTTGCTTCTGCAAGTGCGATGTGCTCATTGCCAATGTCCACAATGAATAAAGCAGCTGGTAAACGACCCAATTGAGCAATACCACCTAATACTTTTTCCATTTTGTCTTTGTCACGGCTTAAAGTAAGACGTTCTTTTTTTGTAAGGCTTTCTGCACTTCCATCATTCAGCATTTTTTCAATGCTCTGCATTTTCTTTACACTCTTACGAACTGTGTTGAAATTGGTAAGCATACCTCCTAACCAACGCTCAGTTGCATAAGGCATATTAACCCGCTGTGCACATTCAGCTACAATATCTTTAGCTTGTTTTTTTGTGGCAACAAACATGATTTTCTTCCCACTACGTGCTATTTGACGAAGTGCAGCGGAAGCTTCTTGCAAACTGTCAACCGTTTTGTTTAAATCTATGATATGAATACCTTTTTTTTCTGCGAAAATATAAGGCAACATTTTTGGGTTCCACTTCTTACGCAGGTGGCCAAAATGTACGCCTGCATCTAATAATTGCTGTTGCAGTGAAGTGTTATTTTCCATTGTAATTTTTTATGCTTTAAGCTATCTGAGATAGCGATGAACAATTTTTTGAATGTGCAACTCAAGGCTATTGTGCAATGAGTAATTAAACATGTATTAACGTTTAGAGAACTGATAGCTACGACGTGCTTTTTTATGACCAAACTTCTTACGTTCTACACCACGAGGATCACGTTTTAATAATCCACCGGCCTTTAGTGCTGGACGAAATTCTTGATCTACTTCGAGTAAAGCACGTGCAATGCCCAGCTTAGCTGATTCTGCTTGTCCTTTAACTCCACCACCTGATGCATTTATTTTTACATCATATTTTCCAACAGCATCAATAGCTTTGAAAGGTGCTTCTACCTGATTTTGTAAATAAGGAAGTTTAAAATACTCTTTGTAGTCTTTACCGTTTACTTGGATTGAGCCTTCACCCTTTTTTAGGAATACACGGGTTACAGCTTCTTTCCTACGGCCTACTGCATTTTTCTGCTTTTCCATTTTTTGTATTTATACGCTTTGCTTGTAAAAAGCTGGCGAATGGTTTAAAATTTTAATTCTTTTGGTTGTTGTGCACCATGTGGATGTTCAGATCGGAAGAGCG
>CALAGJ010000045.1 GCA_937892395.1 uncultured Parafilimonas sp. | reverse complement strand
TGGCAGGTATTAGTGATGATAAGCAAAGACTCTGTCTTTCTGTAGCATTATGGAATGGCAATGACCCTATTCTAAAAGAAAGAATGTTTGGATTAACGGGGCCAGAGGGCAACCATGGTGAAGATTGTAAAGAATTGTATTATTATCTAGACAATACACCAACTCATAGCTATCAAAAGCATTTATACAAATATCCACATGCTGCATATCCTTATGCTGATTTGGTAGATACCAATATGCAAAGAAGCAAGGAAGAAAATGAATACGAACTAATAGATACTGGTGTATTTGATGAACATAAATATTTCGATGTTTTTTCCGAATACGCCAAGGCAGATGATGAAGATATTTTATTGCGGATTACAGTACATAACAGGGGCAATGAGGATGCAGCTATCACAGTGCTTCCACAAATATGGTTTCGGAATTTGTGGAGTTTTGGATTGATGAATAAAAAGCCGCAAATATCAGCAGCTAAAGGAACTGCTAACTATCAAATGGTTGTGCTAACTCATGAAGAACTTGGTAGCTATCATTATTATTTCGAAGCAGCATCCCATTGTTTATTTACAGAAAATGAAAACAATCATAGAAAACTATGGGGCACTGGCGACCACTCAGTGTATGTAAAAGATTTATTTCATGATGCTGTTATTCAAAACAGGTATGATGAATTTTCTGATAAAACAAGTGGTACAAAATTCACTCCTGTCTATAGCAGACTTGTAAAAGCAGGCGGCAGTGTGGAAATAAAAGTGCGCTTATCAAAATCAAAACTAAGCGGCTCTCCACTCGGAAAAGATTTTGATACTATTTTCAATAGAAATATTGCAGCGGCCAATGAATTTTATGGAAGCATCATTCCTTCAAGTACAGATGTGGACGCATACAATGTGCAGCGTCAGGCTTATGCAGGCATGCTATGGACTAAGCAATATTATAACCTCGATATTCCTCTATGGCTCAATGGAGATAAGGATCAACCAAAGCCTCCTGAAAGTAGAAAAACAGGAAGAAACAGTCAATGGCATACATTGAACAATGAAGATATTATTTCCATGCCGGATAAATGGGAATACCCGTGGTATGCGGCTTGGGATCTGGCTTTTCATTGTATTTCTTTTGCAATGCTCGATTCAAATTTTGCGAAGCAGCAATTACTCATGTTTTTAAGAGAATGGTATATGCACCCCAATGGACAAATACCTGCTTATGAATGGGCATTTGGCGATGTAAATCCACCTGTGCATGCCATGAGTTGTTTACAGGTTTATTACACCGATAAAAAATTGAACAATAGAGAAGATGTTGATTTTTTGAAAAAAGCATTTTCAAAACTCTTACTCAATTTTACCTGGTGGGTAAATAGAAAAGATACCAATGGAAAGAATGTATTTGAAGGAGGCTTTTTAGGATTGGATAATATTGGCGTATTTGATAGAAGTAGTGCAATACCCGGTGGTGGACATTTGGAGCAGGCTGATGGCACCAGCTGGATGGCTATGTATTGTTTGAATATGTTGGAAATGGCTTTGGAAATAACAAAGCATGACAGCAGCTTTGAACCCATGTGTACCAAGTTCTTTGAGCATTTTGCTTTGATAGCGGAAAGCCTCAATCGTATTGGAAAAGATTGGACTGGTGCCTGGGATGAAGAAGAAGGATTCTTCTATGATGTACTTGCTTTGCCAAACCATCAATATACTCCTTTAAAAGTGCGTTCATTAGTTGGGCTTACCACTTTGTTTGCCAATCTTACCATCAATAAAGAATGGCTGAAAGCTGCACCGGAGTTTCAATACCGCATGAATTGGTTCAATGAATATTTTAAAAATAATACAGACTACACGGTTACAGAAGAAATGAAGTCTGACACAGTATTGCTTACACTTATTCCAAAGCATAGATTGCAAAAACTGCTTCAGGCCATGCTGGATGAATCAGAATTTTTGAGTGATTATGGTATTCGTTCTATTTCAAAAAAACATGAAGATGGCTATTGGGTAGAAATTGAGGGACAGCATTATGGATTAAAGTATGAGCCGGCAGAAAGCAGCACAGGATTATTTGGAGGTAATAGCAATTGGCGTGGCCCAATATGGATGCCCATGAATTACCTCATCATTATGTCCCTACAAAAATTTTATAGTTTTTATGGAGATGATTTAAAAGTAGAATTCCCAACCGGAAGTGGTCATCATATCAATCTAAATGAAGTATGTAAAAATTTGAATGAACGATTAACAAAATTATTTCTGCAAGATGAAGATGGTAATAGACCTATACATGGATTGACGCCGTTAATCTATCAGGACAAAAATTTTAAAGACCTCATTTTATTCTATGAATATTTTCATGGGGATAATGGAAGAGGTGTGGGTGCTACACATCAAACAGGATGGACAGGCATTGCAGCAAACTTATTTGAATAACCATCAGCATCATGAACAGTAGTTTTGAACATTTAATAGAACGTGAGTTTTTACTCACCAATGGTATTGGTGGATATGCATCCTCCAGTTTTTGCGGAGCTAATACAAGGCGCTATCATGGCCTCTTGGTGGCTTCTTTTAATCCTCCTACACAAAGGAAAGTAGTAGTGAGTAAATTAGAGGAAACCATTCTTTTAGAAACGGAAGAATTTGAATTGGCCTGCAATCAATATCCCAGTAAAGTACACCCCGCAGGTTTTAAATTTATTCAGGATATAAAAGTTAGCACCAATAGTATAGAGTGGCTGTACAATGTAAACAACCATATCATTTCGAAGCGTATAAAAACCATACAGGGCAGAAATACTACTGTGGTTACTTATACGAATTTGTCAAAAAATAAAGTAGGTATTCAAGTAAGGCCAATGTTAGTGTGGCGAGACTTTCATGCCATGTTTAAAGAAGATGATTATTTTGATTTTTATATCAAGAAGCAATCTGATACCTGCTTAGAAGTGTTTGCACATTATGGTTCATCACCATTGCACATGATAACAGATACTGGCAAGTGGCGTACTGAAAAATATTGGTATAAAAGTATGGAGTATGCTATTGAAAAAGAAAGAGGTTTTGATTTTTCTGAAGATGTCATGCAAGCAGGAGCCTGTGCAGCTTTATTAAATCCGGGGGAGCAAGTTGAAATTATTTTGACCACAGAAAAGCCGGTAGAAGCTTTATTGAAAAGATACCAATCAGATGCTATTAGTGCAAGTCATCAGAATAAATTTATACATGATTTAATACAATCAGGTAGTCAGTTTATTGTACATAGAAATAGTACAGAGGGCAGCACAGTTATGGCAGGTTATCATTGGTTTAGCGATTGGGGTAGAGATACCATGATTGCCATGCGTGGCCTCACTATCCATACACAGCAGCAGGAAGTTTCCAAAAGTATATTGCAAAGTTTCTTTGATTATATTAGTGAGGGTATGCTACCCAATCGTTTTCCTGATTATGCCGGTGAGGGAGTGGAATACAATACCATCGATGCATCGCTATGGCTTTTTGTAGCGATGTATGATTATTGGAAAACATTCCATGACGATGCATTTTTACAAAAGCATATTGATGCACTACTGGGCATCATTGCTGCACATATAAAAGGCACTCGCTATAGTATCCAATTAGACAAAGATTATTTAATAAAAGGCGGGGAAACGGGTGTACAACTTACCTGGATGGATGCAAAGGTTGGAGATTATGTGGTAACTCCACGTATTGGTAAGCCTGTAGAAATTAACCTGCTATGGTACAATGCATTAAAGATTACAGACACATTTTGCGAAGCAATAAAAATAAAAAAGCCAATTGGTTTACCCAGAATGATTGCAGGATTTGAAAAATCATTTGGTAAAAAATTTATTAATCAAGCAGGGTATTTGGCCGATGTTGTTTTGGCTAATGATGTACAAGACAATAGTCTGCGGCCAAATATGATATATGCTGTATCGCTTCCATTTTCGCCGGTGAGTGATGCTGTGCAAAAAAAGATTGTAGACACTGTATCAGATGCTTTATACACAGCGCTTGGGTTGCGTACATTAGATAAAAAGAATCAAGCATTTCGTGCTATTTACGAAGGGGATGCCTACAGCAGAGATACTGCCTACCACCAAGGAACAGTATGGCCTTTTCTTTGGGGTGAATGGGCATTGGCGTATCTAAAGCTCAATAAATTTTCAAAAAATGCTTGTGCTACTGTGTGGGAAAAAAGTAAAACATTGCAAGACCATTTTTATAATCAAGGATGTGCGTATGCATTGTCAGAAATATATGATGGGCTTTATCCTTTGCAGGGTAAAGGCTGTGCACAGCAAGCATGGAGTATAGGAAATTTATTGATGGTTTTCCTACACCCAGATTTTAAAACTGCAGTTACGAATGATTAAATCATTTAAAGCAAATTGGAAACTTTTTATCATTGAGGCATGGGCACTTGGCATGTTTATGATATCCGCTTGTGTATGCACCATTTTAATAGAACATCCGGATTTTCATATAGCCACATCTATTGCCCTGCCTTTTTGGAGAAGGCTTTTGATCGGCATTGCAATGGGTAGTACTGCTATTCTGCTCATCTATTCAAAATGGGGAAAGCAAAGTGGTGCACACATGAATCCTGCTGTTACTCTGGCACATTTGCATTTAAACAGGATAAAATTGACAGATGCTATCTGGTATATTCTTGCTCAAGTCATTGGTGCTTCTTGTTGTGTTGCATTTGTAAATTTTTTATTTCCAAACTATGTGGGTAGTGATGTAGTCAACTATGTGGTAACCACGCCTGGCGTAGATGGTGTAGCTATTGCTTTCATTGCGGAAATGGGCATGTCCGCTTTGTTATTTGGTATAGTATTGTTGGTGAGTAATTCTGCTTATGCAAAATATACTGGGTATGTAGCTGGCTTTATAGTCTGTTGCTATATATGGTTTGAAGCGCCATTGTCTGGTATGAGTATGAACCCTGCCAGAAGTTTTGGTTCTGCTATAAATGCTGGTGTATGGTCATCTTTTTGGATTTATATTGTAGCACCGGTTATGGGTATGCAATTCAGTGCTTGGTTATATAGAAAATTATATTTGCGATCACATGGTGAATGTAAAACCATGCTTTGTCATTTTAGTGGAGATGGTTTACATAATAAAATTTATAAAGTGTGGAAATGGTGGCAAAAAGATGCTACCAATACATTAATAGAATACAACGAAAATTAAATAGATATGCAACAACTGTTTATAACCGGAGGCTCGGGAAACTTGGGCACACAAGTGTGTAATGCTTTGGTAAAAGAAAACTATATGCTACACCTTGCTGTGCGGCATATTAAAGATGAAGTGGCTGACAACAGTAAAAAATATTATGAGTTGGATTTGAATCATGATAACTCAGTAAATAATGCCCTCAGCAATATAGAGTCATCCCACGGCAAGATGAATGCGGGTATTTTTATGGCCGGTGGCTATATGCCGGGAAACTATAAAAGTACCGGTGCCGCTGATTTTGAAAAAATGATTCACCTCAATTTTTTTACTGCTTATCATGCAGCAAAATTTCTTTTACAACATTTTGAAATCAATGGTGGAGGCAAACTAATTTTTGTAGGTGCAAAAGCTGCTACAGATGGACATATTGCATTTGACAATCTTCCCTACGCCATGTCTAAACTCATGTTGATTAATTTTTCAGATATCATCAATGCTGGGTTCTCCAATAAAAATATCAGCGCACATATTTTATTGCCCGGCACATTGGATACTGAGCAAAATAGGCGTGCCATGCCTGATGCTGATTTTAGTACATGGACAAAAACAGAACTTATTTCAGATGCCATAAAGTCTATACTAAATGGTAGTAATATAGATAGAATTATTCATCTCTAAAGTCATAAATTATGATTGCACTAATTCTAATTTATATCAATTTTATATTTGGTTTTTGCTGCGCAATATGGTTTGCATTTTTTAAAGTGCATAAAATTGATGAAGGAGCAGCACATAGTTCTATTTGGTTTAAACTGATCATTGTACCTGCGGTAATACTATTGTGGCCACTTGTACTTACCATCACTTTGAGCCAAAAGAAGAAAGTGATAGAGTCGCATAAAAAATAGTTGCATATTTTTGAATATGTAGTTGTACTATTTTCATTAAGAAATTATGAATCATTCATTAAGAAAAAGACATTTGAGTACATGGATTGCAATAGCAGTATTATTAGCAGTGGGGCTATTGTTTGCCATTTTTTATAAATAGATAAACGCTATGAGCGCATCCTATAAACCAATACTCTGGAACAAATTTAAACAACAATACGACCTCATACTGTGGGGCATCATTGTCAACTATATTTTCGTATTTGTTGTGTGTAATACTATATTATATCCACAGCATAATTTTAATACTATACTTATACGGGCATTTGGTTCTTTGGCAATTATTATGCTGCATGTCATTTTATGTATTGGCCCTGCGGCCCGACTCAATGCTAAGTTTTTGCCTGTGTTGTACAACAGAAGGCATTTGGGTGTAAGCATGTTTATCATAGCGGCTACACATGGTGTATTAAGTTTATTATGGTTTCATGGTAATGGCAACACACCTGCTTTGATTTCATTGTTTACAGCAAATACCCATTACGATTCTTTTATTTTTTTCCCATTTCAAACACTTGGTTTTTTTGCGCTTTTGATACTTGCAGCTATGGCGTTTACCAGTCATGATTTTTGGCTGAATTTTTTATCGCCACGGTTTTGGAAAGTGTTGCACATGCTGGTGTATATAGCTTATGCTTTAGTCATGATGCATGTGGCATTGGGTGTATTTCAATTGGAGCAATCCATCATTTTTTCGGTACTGCTATTGGTTGGTTTTACCCTTGTAGCAGTACTACATATTATGGCGGGTATAAAAGAAAATAGAACAGATAATATGGCTACGCCAAATGATGATGGAGACTGGCATTTGGTAGGAGAGCTTGCAGACTTTAAAGATGATAGGGCAAAAATGGCCATCATTGATAAAGAAAGAATAGCTGTTTTTAAATATGATAATAAACTGAGCGCTGTGCACAATGTATGCAAGCATCAAATGGGTCCATTAGGCGAAGGCAAGATTGTAGATGGATGCATTACCTGTCCTTGGCATGGTTATCAATACCGACCTGAAGATGGTTGTGCGCCTGCCCCCTTTACGGAAAAATTGCATACCTATCCACTGAAATTGATAGGCACTGCTGTGTATGTAAATGTACATCCATTGCCCGAAGGGACATATATAACTCCCCTTTCATTACCAACAAATACAGCAATAAATGAAAATAGTAGTAAGCCATTTTTTATAGGTTGGGACAGCAAGAATGAAAAAAAAATATTTACGCTTCCTAAAAAAATAGCGGCGGCCATCGCTGTTTTTTGTTTACTGCTTTCATTCACTATTACTGCCAATCAGAAAAAAATTACACCTTTTAAAATTGACTATGAAAATGTAAAAAAAATGCAAGGGTGGCTGAGTATTTCACCGGTACCGATGCTTACAATTCTAGATGATAAGGATGACAATGGTAATCCTGCATATAAAAATATTTTATTGGTAGATGCATTTAAAAAAGGGGCTTATGAAACTGTGCTTGGCGTACTAAAAAACAATAGCATTGCTTATGTGCAAATGGAAGGATACATGAGCAACAAAATTGTATCCTGTGGCAGCCATACAGATAGTGGATGTGCTTCTCTTTGCACTCAATGCATAACAGGCACTACTCATTTTCCTATTTTGGAAATTGAAAATGGTATTTATTCATTTAAAGAAATAAAGCCCGCATTTATGCTGCCTCCACCCAACTCCTTGCCAGAGCAAGACACCATAATAACCGGGGAAATTATTGACCCTAAATGTTATTTTGGTGCTATGAATCCGGGGTATGGAAAGCCACATTTAAGCTGTGCGGTAAGATGCATTGCCGGAGGCATAATGCCTGTATTAAAATATTATACCTCAGCAGGTGAGGAAAGTTATTGTGTACTCATAGATCGTGATCAAAGTATAAATGATTATATCATCAACTATGTAGGAACTACGGTAATCATCAAAGGAAAATTTCAACAGGCATTCAATTGGAATATGCTATCATTGAGCAAAAATTCGATTGCGTTAAAATAAGCCTGTTATGTATATCAATGTTTTGAAAGTAGAGGATTTGCCGAATCAAAGTGCCAAGGTTGTAAAACTGGGTAATAAGAAAATTGCACTTTTTAATTATAACAATAAAATTACTGCCATTGGCAATGCGTGCCTGCACCGCGGAGGCCCATTAGCATTGGGTTGTGTGGCAGATAAATATGATGGCACTTATGTAACCTGCCCTTGGCATGGATGGGAGTATAATATTGAAACCGGTGCTGCGCCTCCGGGTTATAAAGACCAACAAGCAGTATATGAAGTAAAAATAGATGATGGAAATATATGGGTGAATGATGATGCTATTGTGCAGGCACACAAAGCATTTCATGATTCTCCTCTCTTAGATGATTTAATTCATTTGCGGTATAAGACTACACCAGATTCATTAAATATTTTGGGCATATCTGCTACCAATATGAATACGGATTTGCCAAGATATTCTACATCAGAGGCATCGTTAGAATTGGCATTAAATTATGCTCAAGAAAAATATAATGCTGATACACGCATTATAAAATTGAGAGATTTGAATTACAAACATTGTGAAGGTTATTATTCCCAACACATGCAGGCTTGCAACTGGCCATGCAGTATTACTGAAATGAATCCTGAGGATGGTATGACAAAAGTATATGAAGACTTGATACTATGGGCTGATATTGTATTGCTGGCTACACCCATACGCTGGGGGCAGGCATCCTCCTTATATTATAAAATGGCAGAGCGATTGAATACTGTGCAAAATCAAATAACCATTAAAGACCGCATACTCATAAAAAATAAAGTGGCTTCCTTTCTCATTACCGGAGGGCAAGATAATATACAACAGGTGGCAGGGCAAATGATGTGTTTTTTTACAGACCTGGGGTTCACATTTCCGCCATTTAGTTTTATGGGTTGGAGCAGAGGATGGACAGCAGAGGATATGGATAAAAATGTACTGCAATTTAAAAAAAGTGAATACGTAAAACGCAGCACTACAGAGCTTTTGGACAACTGTGTAGAAACATTGAGACAGATTAAAAAGATAGATAGTTCAAAAATTGTAGCTCCCAAACCACACCGCAAGGATTCATTGACTAGCGACCTTGAAAATTTTGATATGAATATGTAATATATGCATTAATTATACTCTCTGATTTTGTTATTTGTACAAGCGTATGTAAGCATAAAAAAATTATTTGCGGCAAAGCCATAAAAGCCATTCATAAAAATGAATGGCCTTTACTACAAAAACTAAACCCCTGATTAATCTTTGATAATCTTTATTCTTTGGCTATAGACATCGTCTTTATAACTTAAATAATAAATTCCTTTTGCAAAGTTTGTCATATCAATTGAAACTGTTTTTGAACTGATGGGTATATGTTGCACTATACTACCAAGTGCATTGAAAATAGTAAGTTGAGCATGCTCAGTGGGCAGAGCTGTAAGCGATATTTGTAATTTATTTTTTACAGGATTTGGGTAAGCATTTATTTGCTTAATGTATGCCTTTACTCTTGCACTTACAATATTGCTACATTCAATTCTACCATCTGCGTTTATGAGTTTCAATTTGTAGTAATTTAAACCAGTTATTGGATTTTCATCCCAGTAGGTGTATTCAGATTCATACACATTTGCACTGATTGTAGATAGGGTTGTAAAATCAATTCCATTTTCACTTCTTTGTATTTCATATTTATCGCCTGATATTTGGTTATAGGTTTTCCATGAAATTTTATTTCTATTATCTACATTCTCTACGGCAAGTGAGCCAGTTTGAAGAGACATTACATCTTCAATTTTGCAAGTACTTGCACCATAAATATTTTGATCAAAACCTGTCCAAAAAATAGCATTACAATCATTTGTGCTGTTTAAAACAACATAGTCTTGATAGGATATCCATTTTAAATAATTATCGCAAAGGATTTTTGTATCAGTCCAGTTAAAACTATTGTCCTGCTTAATGCTTTGCGCCCCTATGGCTACAGTGTTTGTAGTAGTAGAAAAGAAACAAACTGTATTGTCATTATCAAAAGCAAGTTTTGGGTAAGCATAGTATCCATTAGCAATATCAACAATTTTGCCCCCTACGGGGAATGAGAGGCCTCCTGAATTACCTATTTTTTGAATCATTGCATAAGTGGTGGTTGATGGTGTTTCAATCCATGTGACACAAAGTGTATCACTGCTGTTTATATTTGCATAAGACCTTCCTGCTGTGGCGGTTTGTGAAATAGAAATTCTTGAGGGCGACCATGCAAAGGCTCCGGTAGATAAAATTTTTGTTGTATAAACTTGATTGTTTGCGGCATCCCAAGTTACATATAAGTCATTATTTGCAGAGCGGCACATGCTTATATCCCCTGCAAAACCCAATGTGCCACCTCCGGCAGTTATTTCAATAGAAGGCCAGGTTGATATACCACTTGCATCTAATCTATCAATTGTAATGGTAGAGCCAATTCCATTGCCTTTGGAGAGTAAATATAAGCCATCTTGCCCATCACTTAATGATCTATAATCATAGCCACTTAGTGTAAACACTTTTGAATTATTTGCCAGCTCCACATTTCCATTAAAATCAATTTTATTATATGCAATAGCTCCAGCTCCACCAAAGAAAATCAAGTAATAAGTAATGGTGGCACCAGTTGATGTTGGAAATATATTGAAACAACCGGCGTTCTGAACTGAAAGAACCGGGGGTATAGTATTGCTATATGCCAATAATGCCGGTGCTGCCCATATATTTTGACCATCTGCATTAAGATAAATACATTTTACTGAGTCAAAAAAGCCATTTGTTACAATATAACTCATGAGCAACCCTTGCTGCCATTTTACTACTTCTAATGCAGTAATAGAATAGTCTGTTTGTAAAATTTGCTTGCCATTTGATTCCCATAGTGCGTTTCCATCCGGATCAAGTTTTTGTGCATAAATATTTGCATTACTCCCATCCAATCGTTTGTCAAGCCAGAAAACAAAATATCCTCCCGAGGATGAAATGTCATCTTCTATAGCTCTTACATTACTTTGTTGATTGGCTGCATTGCAAATTGCTAATGGCATAGTTGCATCTGAAGAAAACTGTGCTTGAATTTTGATGCAGCAAAGAAAAATAAACAGGAAAGTAAATAGCTTTTTCATTGTAATTTTTTTATGATTGTACCAATAAATCACAAATGAAAGCCAGAAGTTTTCCGATAAATTATCTATTTATTAAGTGGTGGTTGCTATTTAGTCAACGGTAATAATTTGCTCATTTTATTCAGTATATATCAATAAATCATCCCTATTTACTTGTAGTGAAGTCCTGCTAATATTATTTCAATTGTATCCATTCCCTCTATGCTAATTTGGGCATTTGAATCAAGACTATTTTTACCATTTTTAAGCGTTATCTTATCTGCGAAAAGGTCATGCCAGACGAACTTAAATTGTATAGCATTTGCTTCTGGATTAAATAGCCTTACAATCAAACTATCTCCATGATAAGGGGTAATGGATGTGGCACTGATAACATTGTTGCTTATTTCAAAAAGACTACCTGCATGCATACTTTTGTCTTTAATGGGTACTGCAATGAGAGGTTGAGCAAAATCTTCGGCTGCATGTTCTAAATCACTGTTCTTGCAAGTGCTATAGGGTCTTAATAGATAACTGTATTTACTCAAACCTTGCTGGTCTGCTTTGTAATTTGTATGCCAGTAATTATTCATGATATAGCTAAACCAAGAACTGGTGATGGCACCGGTATCCTTCCATTTTTTATGGGTTTGGTTGATGGTTTTTCTTTCGTCAATCATTGCAGTTGGTTCTATGAGTGGGGATTGCAACCAAAGCATTTGTATGCCATGTAATGAGTCTGACAAATTCATCCAACGCCTACCATAACTATAATCCATATTTGAGCCGGGTAGTTGATTGTTCAAATAATTGATCTTACCATAACCAGCATCTATAGCTACCTGTTGTAATGCGGTATTAAATGGAAAACCAAAGTGTACGGATTCTTTTTCTCGTACAGATTTTTTATCAATGATATTGTCAATATAGATTTTATCATCACCTTTAAACAATGAAATATTTCTTTCCAAAAAATTGGCGCCTGGTGCTTCTGAACGAAGTGTAATAGTAGTTAGTACCGGGCCATTTTCTTTTATGGAAAATTTGACCGGTGGATTAGACACCGCATCCTGCGGATTCAAACCAGGCACATACCAATAACTGTTTAAACCCTGATGATTAAACGAACCTGCGTAATTGAATTGTACTGTATTCTTCAACGCATAAATACTTCCATCTTGTGGATGCCACGCTATTGATATTTTTGCATTTTTGAGTGATGTATCAGTGATGACGCAGTCATTTGCCGAAGGCACTATATTATCCGATAATTCAAAAATAAGGGTGCCAAATGCGGGAACATTTTCTGCAAGAAAAATAATATCTCCATTGCTCAATTTTTGTAAGGGGTATGTATTTCCATTTACATCTTTTACAGAGTTTACATCAGCCGAAATGTGCAGTATAACTGGGCCGGATCTTTTGTGAGAGGTTGTGTTTAGTACAGCAATTATTTTTGATTGCTCATCTTGAAATGCATTTAATAATGAATCGTGAAGCTCATTCATTTCATGTTCACCATCAAATAAAAATTGTTTTTTGATACGCCATTGCTCTGTCACAAAAGGAATATCTGGTTGTGTAATACTGTTGTGTGCGCCCCAAGTATGCTCATGAAACAACAAGATATTTTTCCATGCTTCATAGAATTTTGTTGGATTAAATTGAGTAGGTTTTAGCATAGCATATAAATTGCTAAGCTGCACCAATCGCAGGCTATTCAATCTATTTCTTCCTTCTTCATCTGCTGTGGAAATGGCTCCATCTTCCCAGAAAGGTGTGATATCTCCAGATATGATAGGAATACTAGTGCCATATTTTTTTTCAAAATCTTCAAATAGTTTTTCGGTGGTACTTAAAATGATTTTTGGGGTCTCATATTTTTCATTCCATTCCATAACAAATCTTGAAATGCTTGTATCAATAGGGCCATTATCAGACACAATATTATAGCGCCATTGTACCATATCATAAGGATATTTTTTTGCTGATAATTCTTCTAAGTATGCAGCAATTTTCTTTTCGCCTCTATCAAAAATTCCTCCGGGTGCTGTGCCATGCCAAGAAGAATATCCTTTGGCCGCTGTCCATAGCAATATTTTTTTTGCGCCTCCCGGCGATGCCCACCATACAGGTTTATCGCCCCAGATTTTTACATAGTTGCCCACCCTATCTCCCAAATAAGGATGATCATTGCTTAAAAAGTTTGGACCACTTGAAAGATAACGCACACCTGCATTTGCAAGTGCTGTAACTGATGACCAGGCGATGCCGGGCACATCGGAAGTCATGGCAGAATTAATATGCAAATCGTATAAATCTTTCAATTGATTTGCATAATCTGTGTAGTGGAATACTTCCTCGGGTTGGCTTAGTCCTGTAAGCATATTTGCATACATGGCGGATAGGCCAATGCTTCCTGACTTAACCGCTTCAATCAATTTTTCTTTCTGAACTTGTGTAGCTTGTTTGAAATAATTTTCTACAGCCCACAGGGATTCTATATTCCATTTGAACTGTGCATCTTTTGGAAAATATTTTGTGTTTTCTATCATGCTGAGTGCATCATCAATATTCTTATTGTGTATTTTTTCTACCTCTGGTTGTAAGTGAGAATAACCAATATCTGTATGCGAATGGTGTATGAAATAAAGGGTCCTATGCACCACGGGATTTATATAAATATGCTGTTGGCTAAATAGCTTTTTATCATAAAAAATGTTGACCAAAATTGAATCTGTTTTTTGTGCCGGGGTTATTGGTATATAAAATCTGTTTAAACCTTCATTGGCTATAAAGGAAAATTGCTCCTTTTTATTAATACTTACAGTGAGCAACTGCGGCTTTCCAAAATGCAAGGCATTGATAGCAATGCTTTGTTTACCATTTTTTAGAATGAAAGGAGTGGGCAGCACTTCCACATTTTCTTCGAAGGCATATTTGAAAGTCATGTACCAATCGTTGCTGTTTTGGTTTTGACCAACTACCTTTAATCGGATGGGTTTTCCCAAGTTTACTCTACTGAGTGGCAATCGGAGATAAGCGAGACCATGTGCGTCATTTGCACCATCTCTTTTTGTTTGCTGAAATACGATTCGTGAACTATCAGCAGCAGCAAATGACCATATTGGAAATTTGTTGTTGGGATAAGTAGAGAAACTGAGTAGTTTTTTATCATCCACATAAAGATCAAAATTTCTGACACCACTGCTTGTGCCTGTAGAATGAGCTGCTACCCAACTCAAATATATATACTGACCATTTATATGCTCCGGCAATGGTGCTGACTCCCATTCAATTATTTTATTGCCATCTGTGGTGCGGGTCAAGAGGGCAACAGTTGCAAAATCTGAATAAGCTGAAAAGTATCCAATATTTTCTCCCTGAATTTCTTTTGCAAACCCACTTATCCATTTTATTTTCCCGAAGTATGGAACATCCGTTTGTGCATCTGCAGCATAATAGGGCATGGTGAAAATGAGCAAATAAAAAATTTTGTATATCGTATTTTTTTTGAAATTCATGCTGATTTCAGATTTATGTTGTGAAACTGATTCATTTTATTAACTCACATTTTGCAACTTGGTCTATGAAAAATAAAAGGCTACCATAGTTGGCAGCCTGTATCTTTATCATCTTAAAAGCATGTATTATTTTTGTTCACCTGCTTTCATCATAGCAATAATTTGGCGCATACTTTTATCCATTCCTTCGGGGCTGCCGTCTAAGAAAATTACATTCCCTTTTCCTACTTCTGTAAATGTTTTGATGGCTTCTGTCCACATGCTAAATAATATAACATTTGTATCGAGATTTGCCTGCTTCATTTGCTCTGCAGCCATACTCATTCCTTTTGCTACTTCTTCTCTAAATAGTGCAACACCTTGACCTCTGAGGCGAGCTGCTTCTCTTTCCGCTTCTGCGGCAATTTTTATTGCATTACCTTCAGCTTCTGCTGATTTTGTTTTTGTAATCAGCAATGCTTGTCCTTCATTTTCAGCAGCCGCTTTTAAGTTGTTGCTGGCCACAACCCGGCTCATGCTTTCAAGGATTGCTTTATCAAATGTGATGTCATTGATTTGAAGATCGAGTAGGTGATAACCCCAATCTTCTAATACATGATCTACTTCGCCTTTTACACTTTCTACTATTTCTTTTCTTAGCCCCAGAATTTCTGCTTGCTTTTTTGTGGCAACGAATGATCTTATATTTCCTTCGATGGTGCGTACTAAGGCTTGCATTAAATCTTTATCACTGATGAATTTGAAAGCGACTTTTTTTATTGTTTCTTCATCGGCGTTCATTACTGCATAGAGTAGCATACTTTTAAAATAGACATTTGCCTGATCTTGGGTAACAGCTTGAAACTCTAATTCAACGCTTCTGTTTTGAACGCTGATGCGTTTATAAATTTGCTCTAACAATGGTATCTTAAAATTCAATCCCGGTTTGAGTATTCTTTGATACTTTCCAAACATGGTGATAACTGCAATTGTGGCTTGGTTTACGGTAACAAGTCCGCTAAAAATGATGAAAAGAATAATTAGAATCCACCATTTGTCCATAAAAAAATCTAACATAATTAAAATTTGATGCAAGGTAGTGTAAAAGGAATGATTGTGTATGCTGCTTTGAAAAATGATTTCTTTTTTTAGATACAATAGTTTGAAACTATAAAGAACATAGAAGTTTTCAAAGTCGGAGACTTCGAAAACCCACACTTCAAACCCTCTTGTACTTCAATCATTGCCCGTAGGGCAAAACAAGAAACTCTCCACACCTATGTTTTTTTTTTCAATCATTGCCCGCAGGGCAAATCATCTGTCTTAATAAATGCGTATCTACTTTTATCTATCCACAATAGCTACTCTTTTTTATAGGTATCCATCTCTGTTGTAGTTTTGTATGGTAGTATGAAAGTTACAAAGGATACATATCGGCATAAAGCATTGCGGAGAGAGTTGATAGAGTTACTTCGAAATAAGGGCATTACTGATGAACTGGTTTTGTCTGCCATGGATAGGGTACCGAGGCATTATTTTTTAGATTCTGCATTGGATCATATTGCATATGAAGACAGGGCATTTACGATAGCTGCGGAGCAAACCATTAGTCAGCCTTTTACGGTGGCTTATCAAAGTTCATTATTACAATTAAAACCAGGTATAAAAGTATTGGAAATAGGCACTGGTAGTGGGTATCAGGCTGCGGTACTTGCAGAAGTAGGGGTATGGTTGTTTACCATTGAAAGACAAAAATTATTGCATGAAATTTTAAAGAATAGCTTGTTTTTAAAAATGTATCCTCGAGTACGATGTATGTATGGTGATGGATTTATAGGATGGGAGAGTTGTGGTTTATATGATCGAATTTTAATAACAGCAGCAGCGCCTATTGTACCACCAAAATTATTACAGCAATTGCAGATTGGAGGCATTATGGTTTTACCATTAGATGAAGGCACTACACAGCGCATGACACGGATAACCAAGCTGGAAGATGGTAGTTATAAAGAAGAACAGTTTAGTGAATTTTCATTTGTACCCATGTTAAAGGGGAAAATGAAAGTATAGAAAGTGGAGCAAATTAAGCTTATGTATTTACAATTTATATGAGAAGAATTCATGGTGCTATAAGCTTGTTAAGGTTTGGGGATTTTAGAAATACCCTATATGTGGTATGTTTAAAAATGTAATAGTACTTTTATTTGCTCATGAAAAAATTTCTTAGTGAGGCAGTAAGTAATTTTTCTTTTTGGGCTTTAATAGTAGGCAATGCATTCTGTTTTGTTTATTACAAACAATATAACGCCGACTTTAATACTATCATTTGGATATACTGGTACCAAAGTGTTTTTATTGGATTGGTAGCGGCTGTTGAACTTTATTTGCCCGCTAAAAATTTAGAAAAATATTTAGAAAAATCTGGTGTAAATCCAAAAGGTAAGAATGGATGTTTATCTATATTTTTTATTTTTCATTATGGCACTTTTCATCTGGTTTATGCAGTATTTCTTTTGGTTGATTATGGGCATGCAGTAAATCAAGAAATTCTACTCCTTGCACTAGGTACTTTTGCTATAGAAACATTGTGGTCATTTAAACAAAGAAGAGGTGCAAATATTGATGGCAATGCCAATACCGGGGCTACAATGTTTCTGCCGTATTTAAGGGTTTTTCCTATGCATCTCACTATTCTTTTGCCATCACTACTTGGGTTGAAAACTTCATCTGTATTTATAGTTATAAAGGCAATTGCAGATGTTATTGGTTGGCTCGTATATCATGCTATATACCATAAAAAAGCTTCATCAATAAATAAGTGAAATTTCTTTTCAGGCAACAATTTCAATATTTTACTCTTATAAATCTTGGTCTTAGGTGATAAGGATGTTTTACGATATCATCTAAAAAATCAAAAGAATTTACATTGTAGCTGATTAATAATTCACCGGGTTTTGATAAGTGTGGATGCGCCTTTGCATTGTAAGTATAAAAATCAAGATCATCAAATGCTTCAGGTGTTTGCCATACTTTTTTAGCCGGTTGAAATGGGCCTATAGGACTTTGCCCAGCGCTAATAGCCACTGCTGTAGCATCATTGCGCATTTGAAATGCAGCTATCACTCGGCCATCAGCCATATAGCTTACACTCATTTCATTACTCACATTTTCCATGAGTGAGGCACAGGTATTGATGTCTTCATTCCATGTACTACCATCCCAATATCGCCATTGAGAAAAATCTTCAAAGTCCAGATCCTTTACTCTGGCTACTAAAAGTTCTTTATTGATTCCCCTTATGCCATATACATAAATATATCCATCAGGATGAGGAGCTCCACTGCCCACAGTATTGGATAGTACACAAATGCCAAACACCGTTTTACCCTTACCCTGTGTATCTTTTTTAAATAAAGGAGTTGCTATTTGCCGCTGATTTTCAAAAGGTGGTTTGCTGCTTTTGGGTAATGCAATCAATGAAACACCTATATCTTCAAATGGATAAATACTACCGGGAATATTATGAATGAGATAGGCAAATATGTAAATCGTACTGTCTTTGGCATGATTAAAAAAGCCATCGCCTAACCAATAATATGAATCGGGTGGAAGGTTTGGTGTGGATGGCTCAAACATTGATCTGGGTTTACCATCTTCATATTGTCTATAGTGAAATTTTATTTTATCCGGACTCGGTATATTTCCTTTCATATACGCTACTGAGTTATTGAGCATACCCCAGCCAGCTTTCATCGTATCGACTTTAGCGTCTATATGACCAATAATACAATCGCTAAACCAAAACATGGTTTCAGATTTTGCATTTATCTGTCCTGGTTTTTCTACACCATTCATTGACACACTGTATATGCCATCTGCACCAAGCCATCCATCTGTATGTCTTAGCATCTCGGCCCATTCTGGAGCCGGTGTTGTTGAAATGCGGCTTTTGGTATATTCATTCGTGTGCATCTGCTGGGCAAAGACATATTGTGCGCAGCATATCATCCAAAAAAATAAAATCCCTTTACTGTAAATAGGTTGGATCATTGTATTCAATTGAGAACTAAAGTAAATTATTTTGGAATACAATTGTGATTCCCTCTCTAAAATATGACTTCTTTTCCTTCGTGTAGGATGTGTAAGGATTTATTTGAAGAAGCTACAGTATGCCCAATGATTTTTGCATCTATTCCAAAACTGGCAGCTACCTGTATTAACCGCTCTGCTGAAGCTTCATTTGTAAATATTTCGAGACGATGCCCCATATTAAATACCTGCATCATTTCTTTCATATCGGCACCACTATTTTGTTGTATGATTTGGAATATAAGTGGCGTATCAAATAAATTATTCTTTACAATTTTTAATGGACGAGGTAGATATTTCATGCATTTGGTTTGTCCGCCGCCACTGCAATGAATGATGCCATACAAATGTTCGAACTCTTCCGTTAATAGCTGCTTCAATAATGGTGCATAAGTGCGTGTAGGACTCAGCAATAATGAACCAATATTTGTTTCTTCGCTATACTGTTTTTGTAACTGTTGCCAATGGACCCAGACAGCATCAGTAAGTTTTTTATTCCCAATATAAATTACATCATCATGCAGCAGACCTTCATAAGTTTCAGGATATTTTTCAGCATAATATTTTGCTAATACATCATGCCTCGCACTCGTCAGACCATTGCTGCCAAGTCCACTATTATAAGCAGTTTCATAATTTGCTTTACCAAAGCTACTAAACCCAACAATGACTTGACCTGCATCAATTTTTTCATTGGTAATGATTTTTGCTTTAGGCCATCTTGCCATCATGGTACCATTTACGGCTATTGTACGCACCACATCTCCCACATCAGCAGTTTCTCCTCCTAAAATAGCAATATCAACACCATGGCTTTTCATAGATTCAAAAAATAATCTGCTACCTTCAATCACTTCCTTCAGCACATCACCCGGTATCCGATTTTTGTTTCTATCTATCGTAGATGAAAACAATACATTTGTATAAACCCCCACACAAAGCAAATCATCCAAATTCATGGCAATGGCATCTTGCGCTATGCCACGCCATACACTTATATCGCCGGTTTCCTTCCAATATAAATAGGCTAAAATACTTTTGGTACCTGCACCATCTGCATGCATAATGTTTACAAAATCAGCATCAGCACCAATGGTATCCGCATACATCTTACAAAAAGCATAAGGATACAGCCCTGCATCTAAATGGCTAATAGCTGCATGTACTTCTTCTTTTTGTGCACTTACGCCCCGCTGTTGGTATAGCGACATCTATTCTTTTTTTGGCAAATGTAGTGGGCCGTCTATTAAAATTGGAAATACCCTTTATAACAATCTTTTTTTTCTTTTATGCCTACGGCAAATGATGAAGCGGTCGGTATAAGCTGATCTTTTTCCAAAACGTTTAGATTGGAAATAAAATATGCAGCATAATTTATTAAAATTGATATAAATAATATTGCGCCTTCGGCAAATGATTTCGCAGTATAAAATTGATATATGAAAAACTGATGAAGTATGAAAATGAATTTATTTAGAAGCATAGCAAATCGGTTTTCCTTGCATAAGGAAGAACATGAAACAGACACCTATCTTGAAATAGCTGATGGAGCCCGCCTGAGTGGTTTCAACCTTTGGGTATTATTTTTTGCTATGATTATAGCTTGTATTGGGCTCATTGCAGACAGTACAAGTGCAGTTATAGGCGCTATGCTTTTATCTCCACTAATGGGGCCAATAGTTGGCTTTGCATTTGGCATAGCCATAAATGACAAAGTACTTAAAAAAACAGGCATTTATAATTGGCTGCTCATGACAATTATCAGCCTTTTAGCATCTGTATTATTTTTTTTAATTAGCCCTTTTGATCATGATACTTCTGCATTGCTATCATTCACCAAAGCAAGTATTTTGGATATCATGATTGCCTTTTTTGGCGGGCTGGCAGGTTTTATTGGCATCATGAGAAAAGAGGGTACAAAAGTAATAGCCGGTGTAGCAGTAGCCACAGCTTGTATGCCACCATTGTGTACTGCTGGCTTTGGCATAGCACATGCAGATATTGCAATTTTTATAGGCGGTATTTATTTCTATTTAATCAACTGTTTGTTTATAGGATTGGCCACTTTTATGCTCAGTAGGTTTACAGGGTTTAACCAATATTTCTGTAAAGATATAACGCACCAAAAATCAGCCAATTGGCTATGGATTAGTTTGATTATTCTGATGATTATTCCTGGCACTTATATCGCTATAAAGAAATGGCAGGAGGAAGAAAAATTATCAAACCTTTTATTGATGTCTGATAAGGAGCGCATAAAGGTTTTGGAGAATAAAGTGGCCATATTAGATAGTCTGTTGCAAAGGACATCTAATCCCTAAACAGTTACGAATTAACTCAGAGTTTAAAATCAAAAAGAGTGGCGGTAAATTCACCATATTCTTTTTTCTTGCCAAGTGCACTAAAGTTTCCTTTGTAGCGCATGGTTTGTGGCACCAGCAGCTTGCCCACACGTGTAAATTCTACTTCCATACTCACATCAAAATCATAAACACCCGCTTTATAACTCATGCTATAATTTCTTGCCAATACTTCCATAGTACGTACATCAAACCAGGTTTCCATTTTATCCAAGACTATATCATCTTTACGCAAAAAGCCGGGCTTCTCTTTTGGGGTTATGGTAAAGATATATGCACTATTTCCTTTGTAGGTAGTATAATCCAATAGATAGTTATAAATTTTTTGCGCACTGGCATCATATACATCCAATTTATCGGCTATAAAAGGAATGCCTGGCACTTTCTTACCGGGGTTAAAGAATAACATCTTCAACTGCTCTTTATGCTTTTCCATGCCTCTTTTCCCCGACAGGGAAAAACCCTTTCCTGCTACAATATTATTCTCTCCACACACTTTTCCTTTTGTGAGAAAAAGACTAGCATACATCTGTCCTGTATTGTAGTGTGGTGTACTGTCTGCTTCAAAATAATCGCCAGTAGATTGTTGTTCCAATATTTCTGTACGCCTACATCCATTTTCTCTTATCTGCTTGCTTTTACTTTTCCAAGTGGCTTTGGTATTTCCTTTCTTATCCAGCATGCGTACACTGTTATAGGATGTAAAAGATACCACATGCAAACTTCTGAAAGCCTTATAAAAAGTAGTATCATTTTGTATGCGCTTCAGCAAGCTTTTATAATCCACATCTGAACGCACCATTACCTCCGGCAAGGTGAGTTTTCCGTTGTCGATTACAATGTTAGTATCCTTGCTTTGTGCGGATAAATGTAGGAATGCAATCAAAGAAACAAAAAGGATGATCAGCGTTTTCCTCATTTGATATAAATCATTTTATAATCCACTTTTACCAACCCTTTACTAATATCGGACAGCTTGCGTTGTAGTAGCTTTTTTCTCAATGGTTTTAAGTAGTCAATAAAAAGTTTGCCTTCTATATGGTCGTATTCATGCTGTATGATGCGTGCAGATATGCCTGTAAAAGTATCCGTATGTACCTCAAAGTTTTCATCTTGGTATTGCATGGTAATGGTTGGTTTACGATACACATCTTCCCTAATGCGAGGTATGCTCAAGCAGCCTTCATTATAGGGCCATTCTTCCCCTGTTTCATCAATTATTCTGGCATTAATAAACACACGCTTTATGCCGGGGTCGTCAGCATATTTGCCTTTATCTTCTTCTTCTTGGTTTTCAAATATCTGAGCGCTGTCAATGATGAACAAGCGTATGTCTTTGTTGATCTGAGGTGCTGCCAAACCCACGCCGTTGCTGTAGTACATGGTTTCCCACATATTACTGATCAGCTCTTTCAATCCTGGATATTCTGCTGTTATATCTGCCGACTTTTTTCTCAATACCTGAGCCCCATAAGCTACTATCGGATATATCATATTTTTAAAATATTATGGCAAAGATAAGCCTTGAATGGTGTAGAGCTGATGTTAATACTAAAGGCAAACAAGCTACAGCCATACTTTAAAATGGAAACTTCAATTTGGCTCCTGCCATCTGAATAAGTTTTAACGCCATCCTATTTTTCCACGCCAGGCTGCACCATCGCCTTTTTATATATGTTTGTTTTACAAATACAATCCATGCCAGGTGCATCCATTGATTCAATTATTGATTTTTTAGAACCACTCAATCTGTCAGCCATAAGCAATGATGAAGGATTTCAACCTCATCAGATCGGTTCCTATATCATGGCTTATGAATTTTCTTTTCCTGATATTTCAGCTGTTGATTTAATCATTATGAGTTGTGGCGATTATCGTGGAGCCGGCATTGCCTACCCGGATAGGGCTGCTAGCGATTTTGCATTTGAAATAAGACAAGAATTATACAATCTTTTTTATTGGCATAAGGATCTGAAAATTGCGGATATTGGTAGCGTTAAAAAGGGGGCTACCCTGCAGGATACTTATGCGGCCATAAAAGCTATTACTTACGAATTGCTGCAAGCTGGTAAAAGAGTACTCTTGTTAGGTGGTGGTCATGATTTGATGATGGCACAATATGAAGCTTATGCAGCTCATGCCAAAATAATAGAAGCCACAAATATTGATGCATGCATCAATATGGATAAAGAAAGCAGACTACCTGCGGAAAATTTTCTGCTGGAGATGTTTACCTGCGAACCAAATTTTTTAAAACACTATAATCATATAGGCTTTCAAAGTTATTTCGTACATCCGGGAATGTTGGAAACGATTGACAAACTACGATTTGATTGCTATCGAGTAGGAAAAGTAAAAGAATCTATTGATGAAATGGAACCTGTTATCAGGTTAAGCAATTTAGTCGGGTTCGATATCAGTGCTATACAACATAGTCATGCTCCTTGCAATCATGCCACACCAAATGGTTTTAGTGGGGAAGAAGCCTGCCAATTGATGCGCTATACAGGCATGAGCCATTTGGCAAATGCAATAGGTATTTATGGATACCATGCAGATAAAGATGTACATCAACTAACAGCTAAGCAAATCAGCCAAATGATTTGGTATTTGATTGATGGTATATACAAAGGAAGACAGGAAGCTGCCTGGGGCGATCAGCAGGCATATAGCGAATACAGATTGGTATTTGCTGATATTGAAACAGTCTTTTGGCAGAGCCGCCTCACCGAGCGCTGGTGGATGCAGTTGCCGGATGGCAATACGCTTGCATGCAGTAGGTTGGATTATTTAACGGCCACCAAAAATCAGATACCAGAAAGATGGATGAGGGCAGTGGAGCGAATATAACATACCTGCAAAAAGAAGAAAAATACTATCTTTTTGTTTAAAAAAATACTGTTTTAGAGGGTAATAATTTTTTAGTCTATCGATTGACTTGATTTGTTTTATACTAAGCTGCATTTTCTAATATTTCAAACCCGATATTTGGAGCCTTCATGAATGAGCAAGTATTATTAGCGTATGGTTTTTTGCCAAATGGCATAGTGCAGAATCTATTAGATACAGGCCTCATCAATCATACTTGGAGAATTGATAGTGGACATCGCTCCTATATTTTGCAAACTATTAATACTGATGTTTTTCCATATCCACAGGATCTTAAACACAATATTATTGCACTTCAGCAGCATATTGCATCTATCAATCATGGGTATTTTTTTCCGTTACCCATTCCATCATTACAGGGTGATATTTTTTTTGAAACTGATAAAAAAATATTCAGACTATATGAATTTGTGCCGGATTCAAAAACAATCACTGTGGTTGAAAATGAGAAACAGGCTTATGAGGCCGCACTCCAGTTTGGCCGCTACCTCAAAAATCTGCAATCATTGCCTGCCAATTCCCTACGTGCCACTATACCAAATTTTCATAATTTATCCAAACGCTTTGATGATCTAAAGCAAAGCATTTTGCTTGCCAATCATTCCAGAAAAAAAAGAGCAGATACACTCATAAAAAAAGCAATGAATTATGGTGAAATCGCAAGCACTTATCACCGCATACAAACCGAAAAATTAATACGCAGACAAGCTGTGCACCACGATGCAAAAATCAGCAATGTACTCTTTAATGCCAATGATGAAGGACTATGTGTCATAGATTTGGATACCACTATGCCCGGATATTTTATTAGTGATATAGGCGATTTGTTCAGATCCTGCTTATCCAATACAGATGAAAACGCTACAGATTTTAATACCATTGCCATTAGGCCCACCTTCTTTAATGCCATTGCCGAAGGATTTATAAGTGAAATAAGCAATATGCTTTCAGATGTTGAAAAAGAATTTATTTTTTATAGTGGACAGTTTATGATCTATATGCAAGCCATTCGCTTTTTATCTGACTATCTCAATGGAGATCAATACTACCAAATAAAATATGATACTCAAAACTTAGATAGAGCCATCAATCAATTCACACTATTAGACGCTTACCAACAATATGAAAGCGAGTTTACATCATTACTAAAAAAAATATAAACCCGTTCATTAAAATCATTTATCATTAAATATCATCAAATGCACCGTAGAAATTTTATTCAGCAGAGTTCAGCTTTAGGAGCCGCCGCTTTATTAGGCTCTTCATACATAAAAGCTGCTGGCAGTATAAGCAAAGAGCGTATTCGTGTAGGCGTGATTGGTAGTGGATTAAGAGGGCAAAGCCATATGCAGGAATTTTTAAAGAGAAAAGATGTATCAGTTACTGCCATAGCAGACCCCGATGCATTTATGGTACAAAGAACCCTTAAACTCTTTAAAGACGCCAATCAACCCGCACCTGCAGTATATGATAAAGGTCCTGATGCATATAAAGATTTATTAAATAGAGTAGATGTAGATGCAGTGCTTATTGCCACTCCTTGGGAGTTGCATATTCCGCAAGGCATAGATGCTATAAAAGCTGGTAAACCTGTAGGCATAGAAGTATGTGGAGGCATTTCTGTGCAAGAGTGCTGTGATATTGTAGATGCCAGCGAAAAATACAATGTGCCGGTAATGTGTTTAGAAAATGTATGCTATCGCAGAGATATAATGGCCGTGCTGCACATGGTAAGACTGGGCATGTTTGGAGAAATCATTCACTTGCAAGGTGGCTATGAGCACGACCTCCGAGGCGTACTATTTAATGATGGCAAGCATCCATTTGAAGAAGGTATTGACTTTGGCGAAAAAGGATTTAGCGAAGCAAAATGGAGAACCAATCACTATCTCTACAGAAATGGTGAACTCTATCCCACACATGGCCTTGGACCTGCCGCCATGACCATCAATATCAACAGAGGAAATAGGATGACAAAGTTGGTATCAATGGCCAGCAAATCAAGAGGATTGCATAAATATATTCTAGAACATAAACAAGGTGGCCCAGATCATCCAAATGCTCAAATAAATTTTAAAGAAGGGGATGTAGTAACCACACAAATACAATGTGCCAATGGAGAAACCATTTTACTTACCCACGATACCAGCCTCCAACGTCCTTACAATTTAGGCTTTAGGGTTCAAGGTACAGAAGGCCTTTGGCAGGACTTTGGATGGGGCGAAAACAATCAAGGGCATATCTATTTTGAAAAGAAAATGAATCGTAGTGATGAGTGGGACAATACCGAAAAATGGCTCAAAGAATATGATCACCCCATCTGGAAAAAGTATAGCAAAGATGCCGAAAGTGCAGGCCACGGCGGCATGGATTTCTTCTTAGATAATGCCTTTATAGAATCATTAAAAAGAGATGCCGCATTTCCTTTAGATGTGTATGACCTAGCATCTTGGTATAGCATAACACCGCTCAGCGAAATATCCATAAAAGAAAGTAAAGTGATGGACATCCCAGATTTTACAAAAGGAAAATGGGAAAATAGAAAGCCGGTATTCGGATTTAATGATGAGTATTGATTGTTGGCTTTGTTACATCAATTGTTCCAGTCATATATATTCAACAGCCAATAACAATAATCCGTGATGCATTGTCATTGGTTATTGTTATTTCGCCCTTCGGGCAATGATTACGCACGTTCAATCATTGCGAGTGAAACGAAGCAAACAGAAAACATACAAATCCTATCTTCGCCGCCATGCAAAAAGTATTGAGTGGTATAAGACCAACAGGATTTGTACATCTGGGAAATTATTTTGGCGCTATGCGCAATTGGGTGCAGATGCAACACGAATTTGAATGTTTATTTTGTGTAGTAGATTGGCATAGGCTTACAACTCACCCGGACACAAATGAAATGCAGGAAAGTGTGCATAGACTTTTTGCTGAGTTGGTTGCCTCAGGATTAGATGCCAATAAGTGTACCCTTTATGTACAGAGTGCGGTACCGGAAATAGCAGAATTATACCTTTATCTCAATACGATGGCTTATAAAGGAGAGTTAGAAAAAACAGCCACCTTTAAAGATAAAGCCAGAAGCCAGCCCGATAATATCAATGCCGGATTACTCACTTACCCTGTACTTCAAGCAGCCGATATTCTCATTCATAAGGCTGTAAAAGTGCCTGTGGGTAAAGATCAAGAGCAACACTTAGAAATGGCAAGAAATTTTGCAGAAAGATTTAACCATCGTTATGGCGATGTATTTCCATTGCCTTATGCTTTTAATTATGGTAGCGAACTGATAAAAATTTTGAGCTTAGATGGCAATGGTAAAATGAGTAAGAGTGAAAATCAAATGGCTACAATTTACTTGGCAGATACGGATGATGCTATTCGCAAAAAAATAATGAAAGCCAAAACAGATAGCGGCCCTCAAACACCAGGCACGCCAAAACCTGATTATATCCAAAATTTGTTTAACCTGATGCAGCTTACAGGTAGTGCTGCGGGTGTAGCAAAGTTTGAATCTGACTATGAAAACTGTGTGATTAGATATGGTGATATGAAAAAACAATTAGCCGAAGATTTGGTACATTTTATCAGTCCTATAAGAAATAAAGCCGATGAACTGAAAGCGGATAAAAATTTTCTTAAAAATATACTAAGCATTGGTGCAGAAAAAGCCAGAATCAATGCAGCTGATACACTACATCAAGTAAGAAAAGCAGTAGGAGTGGAATATTATTGAGCAACACCATAAATATTCGTGCATGCAGATTTCAATAGAATCATATACTGAAAAATATGAGGCAGAAGTGCTTGCATTAATAGCTGCTATTCAAATTGAAGAATTTGACATACATATAGACCTATCCATGCAGCCAGATTTGTATAATATTAGAAAATTTTATCAACATGGGGGTGGAGACTTTTGGATAGCAAAATATAATGATAACGTAGTGGGTACCATTTCTCTTCTTGATATTGGAAACAATCAATCTGCTTTAAGAAAAATGTTTGTGCAGAAAGATTTTCGAGGAAAAATTTTCAAGACAGGCCAATTCCTTTTGGATACAGCTATTGCCCATGCAAAAACAAATTCTACTGATGCCATTTATTTGGGAACAACACAAAAATTTCTTGCTGCACAAAGATTTTATGAAAAAAATAATTTCATCGAAATACCCAAAAATGAGTTACCAGTTGCATTTCCGGTTATGTCCGTGGATAGCAAATTTTATATGTTGACATTAACCTGACTCGAAGTATGTTTTAAATTTCAAAAATGTTGAAATTCTCCATTGAATCAGATAGTATTTTCAAACTAATATAGGGTCATTCGGATACAATTCCCAAATAATTTCTACCGCAAAAAACATTTCCCCTAATTTACAACCCTCAACATATTTTTTAATAAACAATTTTGGTTCGCTTATGAAGATTGAAGAAATCAAAGTGCTGAAAGGCCCCAATTACTGGAGTATAAGAAGACATAAACTCATTCAAATGAGGCTCAATCTTGAGGAAATGGAACAAAGGCCATCCAATACTATTGAGGGTTTTTTAGATAGGTTACAAACACTATTGCCTTCATTATATGAGCACCAGTGTAGTGAAGGAAAACCAGGTGGATTTTTTAGCAGGGTTGAAGAAGGCACTTGGATGGGTCATGTAATAGAACATGTAGCCTTGGAAATTCAAACCCTTGCTGGTATGGATGTGGGTTTTGGACGTACACGTGGCACAGGAAAGGAAGGTGAATACAATGTAGTATTTAGTTATATGGAGGAGGATGCCGGCGTATATGCCGCAAAGGCTGCAGTGCGTATTGTAGAAGCAATAGTGGAAGGCAAAGAATATGATTTGGCAGATGATATACAAAACATGCGGGAAATAAGAGAAGATACCCGCTTAGGACCCAGCACAGGATGTATTGTGGAAGAAGCTGCCAAAAGAAATATTCCATTCATAAGGTTAAATAGACAAAGTTTAGTACAATTAGGTTATGGTGTAAATCAAAAAAGAATTAGAGCCACCATAGCAAGTACAACCAGCAATATAGCAGTAGAAATAGCATGCGATAAAGAGGAAACGAAACTACTTTTAGAAGCAGCAGAAATACCTGTACCAAGAGGTATGGTCATCCGCACTGAAGCCGGTCTGGAAGATGCAGTAAAAAAGTATGGCTATCCCTTAGTTATAAAACCCATAGATGGAAACCATGGCAAAGGGAATACAACAAATATTAATGATTGGGAGCAAGCCACTAAAGCATTAGCAGCAGCAAAAATATATAGCCGCAGCGTTATAGTAGAGCGCTTCATTACAGGTTTTGACTTTAGGATTTTGGTCATCAATTCAAAATTTATTTGCGCAGCACTACGCACACCTGCAAGTGTGGTGGGGGATGGGGTGCACAATATTCAATGGTTGGTAGATGAAACCAATAAAGATCCACGTCGAGGTTATGGTCATGAAAAAGTGCTTACACAAATTACTTTAGATCAGTTTTCTCAAAAAATGTTGGACGAAGTTGGCTATACTTTAGAAACTATTCCTCCCGCCGGGGAAAGGGTTTTATTAAAGCCTACGGCCAATTTATCAACTGGTGGCACAAGCACGGATGTAACAGATGAAGTGCATCCCGAAAATATTTTTATGTGTGAGCGAATTGCACGCATTATAGGATTAGACATTTGCGGTATAGATATCATGGCAAAAGACCTCCGTACACCTGTATCAGAAAATGGCGGTGCCATATTGGAAGTAAATGCAGCACCCGGTTTTAGAATGCACTTAGAGCCTGCAGATGGTTTGCCAAGAAATGTGGCCGAGCCGGTTATAGATATGCTTTTCCCTAAAAATATTCAAGGCAGAATACCAATTATTGGCATTACCGGTACCAATGGAAAAACAACCACCACAAGGCTTACAGCACATATAGCAAAAAGTGCAGGAAAGAAAGTGGGATACACTACCAGCGATGGTGTTTATATACAAAACCAGCTGATGATGAAAGGAGATTGTACCGGGCCTGTATCATCCACTTTTGTATTAAAAGATCCCACTGTAGATTTTGCAGTACTTGAGTGTGCCAGAGGAGGCATTTTAAAATCCGGTTTGGCATTTCAAAACTGTGATGTAGCAGTAGTAACCAATGTGGCTTCTGATCATATAGGTCTGGGTGGTATCAACAACTTAGAGCAAATGGCCAAGGTAAAAGGAGTGCTGCCTGAAACAGTTTTCAAGCATGGCTATACCGTACTCAATGCAGATGATGACTTAGTATATGATATGCGAAAAAACCTGGAATGTAATATCGCATTGGTAAGTATGCAAGAAAATAATCCACGCATAAAAGAACATAGTGCGGCCAATGGTTTGAGTTGTATTTTCGAGAATGGATTCATCACCATTCTAAAAGGCTCTTGGAAGATTAGGGTAATGAAGGCCACAGAAATTCCCATCACCTTTGAAGGCAAAGCATTGCACAATATTGCCAATGTATTATCAGCCGTTATGGCCTCCTATCTGTTCAGAGATATTTCCATTGATGATATACGCATGGCATTGCAAACATTTGTACCCGGTAGCGTTACAACCCCCGGCCGTATGAATTTCTTCCATTTTAAAAACTTTACCATACTGGCAGACTTTGCGCACAATCCACATGGATTAGAGTTACTATGCGATTTTGTAAGCAAAACAGATTATCCCACAAAAGTGGGTATCATCAGCGGCACCGGTGATAGGAGAGATGATGACATCAGAGAATTAGGTGCCATATCAGGCAGGTATTTTGATGAAATAATCATGCGCTGCGATAAGAACCTTCGGGGTCGCTCTGCTGACGAAATCATGAACCTGCTGGAAGAAGGTGTACGCAGTGTCAATAAAGAAATATCCATTACCAAAATAGCAAATGAAAATCTTGCTTTAGAGTATGTGTATGCCAATCATAAACCCGGTGCGCTTTATACCATAATGTGCGATGTAGTAGCCGGAGCTTTAGATAAAATTAAGGAATTAAAAGATAGAGAATCTGCCGGAAATTAATCCCGGTGGATGTGTAGACTTTGCAATTATTTTCATCAAAAAACATAAGCTGTTCACTTTCTCCACAAAAGTGAACAGTTCTTATGTATCTCACTAAAAAATAAGAATTACCAAGCGTATTGATATTTTATATACACAGCTTTCGGTTCACATAAACCCAGTTTGTGCAGTTGACATTGTATTGAATAGCTGAAAAACAATATTACTATGTGTATGAGGTTAATATTGGCTGAAGAAATGGGAAGCTACTTAAAATTGCCTCCAAAGCAAAATCTGGATTAAGAAAAATCAAAATTATCAGCTAATTTGTCGGTTCATTTACAATTTATGTAGGCCGACTTGCATTTTTAGTAGGTCAACCTTCATATTTGGCAGGTCGGCCTACAATTTTTGGTAGGTTAGCCTACGGTTTTGGTAGGTGTATTGGTAAAAACCTGATATTTCATTCGATAGGTATTTGCCTCTAAGTAAAACAATAGAAATAGAGTGAGCCCGTTGGATGTTTTAAAAAGTAGAGAGCATATTGAAAGGTAAAATGAATTGTACTAACAATAATACAGAAAGAACAATGCTACCTACTCGATTTTTCAGAATCTATTTTTGGGAGTTATGTATAATAATGACAATCTATGCTTTGGCGGCAACTTTTTATTGGAGCACAATTTTCTGACATAAGCTTTCAAGAACAATTCAAATAGTTGACTATCTCTTAAGTGAAAAATAACTTCAAATATTGATCTATATAACCGTTTCAAATATTGATCTATATAATCGTTCAGGTTTTCTGGAGTAGCCACTTGTAAAACTTGTGCTGAAAATTGATTGCAGCTATACATGCCAAGCAATTTTTTTTAAGGGCATTGAAGCTTATATCCTTTGCCCCTTATAACAACAATTTTAAGATTCGGATCCAATTCCAATTTTTTTCTAAGTTTTGAAATGAACATATCGAGACTGCGGCCTACTATCACACCTTGATCTTCCCAAATCTCTTTTTGTAGTCGGCTACGCTCAATAGTCTGGTTAGGACACAATGAAAAAATGAGCAATACACGGGCCTCGGTGGTAGTTAAGTCGACGGTTGTTCTTCCGTTTACTACAAGCTGGCGGTCCTCAGCATAAAAAGTAATGGCACCTAATGTGATTATATTGTTTGACTGGCTTCTCAATCCTGAGGCCTGACCCTCAAGTTGAGTTATCTGATGCTCGATTTCAGCAGGATGCATTTTTTTAGATTTTAAAAAAATTAAACCTACAAAAGCTATACATGCAAGACTGCCGAGAACATATCCATTCTTTGCACTACCTATTATAGTTGGTTTGAATTTGATGGTAATCATGTAGCAGGCTTTGGTTTGTGTTCTCCCTTTACAGGTCACTATTTCATCTTTCTTATTTTTTGAGATGGCATAACCATAAACTACACTGGCATCTTTACAATTGTGTACATTCACAATGTAATCTGATGCAAATGGGTCAGTGGCCAAAAGTTGCTGGGTAGTACGTACCAAAGATTCTGGTTGAAAACTAAAAGGATGCTCAAAACTGATTTGGTATTCATTTTCGGCCATCTTTTTTATAGGAAGTACTCTTGAAGTGCTATCACCTGACTGAAGAAGTATTTCGTGTCCAATACGTCGGAGTAAAATTTCTCTCTTGGCCAAATCAAAGTCGTTATTATCCAAAAGTCCAAAAACCATACAAACCATAGCAATAAACAGGAATAATAATCCCCACTGGTATTTATGTTTGCCCAAGGAAGATTTTTGGCTACCAGACATACTATTTACAACTTATTTACAAAGATTACATTTTTATTTACAATTCGGATTTCATGGCAGAAAAATGGCAAGTTAATTTTGTTGAAATAATTTTTATAGGATATGAAAAATAAAACTTACATCTTTTCCGGCCTGATTATACTGATAATGGGCGCAATTTTTTTTGCAGTGTACACCTCACAAAACAAGGGTGTAGCTGATGCTCAGTTTTCTGGTGAATGGAAAGCTAAAGCGTCTATAAGCATGGGGGGTAATATAGTTTGTTCCTATGTGGAAGGGGACCGTATGCTTGCTAAAACGATGAAAATAGAAGAACAGAAAGATTTTCTAACCATAGAAACAACAAGTGAATCTTCCGGTGCAAAGTTTGCAATAAGACAAGAGAAACTGGACTTCGATGGAAAAGAATGCCATATAAATGATGGTGTCGATAGAGGAAAAAAGTTTACAGTAAAATTATCCGAAGATAGAAAAACGATGACGATTAATTCAGTTGTACACCTAATGACAGCCACTCCTTACCATGTGGATGTGCTGCGAAAATCATTTGTTTACGTAACTGAGGTATGGAATTTGAGCAAGGATGGTAAGTCTATTTCTGTTCAGACCAAAGCAAAATCAAATATATTCGTCGGAGGGCGTACCTGGACGACCGTATTCGAAAAAGTAAGATAGTACTAAAATAGGTGAACTCAAACTGAATAGCCATGTCATAGGACAACAGCATGAAAAATGTGAGCAATATCCAACAACATTTAAAGCGGCATTAATCCATTAACTATAAACCAAATACTTTTTTCACTTTGGCTACATAGTCCAATTTTTCCCAAGTGAATAATTCCACATTTTTTGTAACCGATTTGCCTTCTGGGCTCCGAAAGGTTTTTGTAACCATTTCAGGATTGCGGCCCATGTGTCCATAGGCAGCTGTTTCACTATATATTGGATTGCGCAGTTTTAAACGCTTCTCTATAAAATAGGGACGCATATCAAAAATGGCTGCTACATGTTTGGCAATTTCTCCATCTGTCATTTCAATATTGGCGGTGCCATAGGTATTTACATAAATGCTGGTTGGTTGTGCCACACCAATGGCATAAGATACCTGCACCAATACTTCATCACACACGCCTGCTGCCACTAAGTTTTTTGCAATATGCCTGGTAGCATAAGCGGCACTACGATCTACTTTGCTGGGGTCTTTACCACTAAATGCACCACCACCGTGTGCACCTTTACCACCATATGTATCTACAATTATTTTTCTTCCAGTAAGACCTGTATCGCCATGTGGGCCACCAATTACAAATTTACCCGTAGGGTTTATATGGTATTTGATTTTATCATTGAATAAATGCGCATATTTTTTATACTTACGCTTCATTCGTGGTATAAGCGTTTCTATGATATCTGCCTTAATTTTTGCAAGCATTTTTGGCTCTGTATCAAAGTCATCGTGCTGTGTGCTGATGACAATGGCATCTATGCGAACAGGTTTATTATTATCATCATATTCAAGTGTTACTTGGCTTTTTGCATCGGGCCGTAGGTAAGGCATTTTTGAATTTTTCTCCCTGCGTATTACCGCCAATTCAATCAAAAGATTATGGGCCAAATCCAATGCCAATGGCATGTAATGTTCAGTTTCATTGGTGGCATAGCCAAACATCATGCCCTGATCACCTGCACAGATCGGAAGAGCACACGTCTGAACTCCAGTCAC
>CALAGJ010000044.1 GCA_937892395.1 uncultured Parafilimonas sp. | reverse complement strand
ATTGATTTAAGAGATAGATATGGTATTACTCAGCTGCTCATCTCTGAGCAACTTAATGCTCAACTTGAATCTAATCCGTTAGGTAGAGAGTTTGTCATACAAGCCAAAGGTGTGGTGGCAGAACGGAGTAATAAGAATAGTAATTTGCCTACCGGCGATATAGAAATTTTGGTGAATGAATTTACATTGCTCAATGCAGCAACCACACCGCCATTTACTATTCAGGATGATACAGATGGGGGTGATGATTTAAGAATGAAATATCGCTACTTAGATTTAAGAAGAAATAGTGTAAGACGAAATATGGAATTGAGATATGCTGTAAATAGAAGCACAAGACAATATTTACATGAGCATGGTTTTATGGATATTGAAACCCCGTTTCTTATAAAATCCACTCCAGAGGGTGCTAGAGATTTTGTGGTGCCCAGTCGAATGAATGAAGGTCAGTTTTATGCATTGCCACAGAGTCCGCAAACTTTTAAACAGCTTTTAATGGTAAGTGGGTATGACCGCTATTACCAAATTGTAAAGTGCTTTAGAGATGAAGATTTGAGAGCAGACAGACAACCGGAATTTACTCAGATAGACTGTGAAATGAGTTTTGTAGAACAGGAAGATATCTTGGATATGTTTGAAGGTCTTATCAAACGTATTTTTCGGGATGTAAAAAATATTGATATTCAGGAAACCGTACAAAGAATGACATGGGATGAAGCAATGTGGCTATATGGTAATGATAAACCTGATATTAGATTTGGTATGCAACTATGTAATCTAAAAAAGCCTTCTGTTGTTTTCAGCGATAAATCAGACAAGCATGAGCTTATTGGTGGAGTGAATTTTCAAGTATTTGATAGTGCTGAAACTGTGCTGGCAATAGCTGTGCCCGGATGTAGTGAATATACTCGCAAACAAACAGATGAAATAACAGAGTGGGTAAAGCGTCCGCAAATTGGCATGAAAGGTCTTGTATATATAAAAGTAAACCAAGATGGCAGTTTTAAAAGTAGTGTAGATAAATTCTATAGTCCGGAAAAATTAGAGGCCATTGCAAATGCATGCGGCGCTATTTCCGGGGATATGATATTCCTACTTGCAGGTACTGAAGAGAAGACTCGGAAAGCCATGAGTGAGTTAAGATTGGAAATGGGCCGCAGACTTGGTTTAAGAAAAGAGGATGAATACAAATTGCTATGGGTACTGGATTTCCCATTGTTTGAATATGATGAAGATGGAAATAGATGGGTGGCTAGACATCATCCATTTACTAGTCCAAAGCCTGATGACATAGATCTGATGCTGAACAATAATGCCCAGATTGAAGATGCATCAAAGTATTTAGATCATCCCTATAACAGCATAAGGGCAAATGCTTACGATATGGTTTTAAATGGCAATGAAATTGGTGGTGGTTCCATACGCATATATCAAAGAAATTTGCAGGAAAAAATGTTTGCCGCCTTGGGTATGAGTAAGGAAGAGCAACAAGAAAAGTTTGGTTTTTTATTAGGTGCTTTTGAATATGGCGCACCACCACATGGCGGACTGGCATTTGGATTTGACAGGCTTTGTGCTATAATGGGTGGAAGTGAGAGTATTCGTGACTTTATTGCTTTCCCAAAAAATAATAGTGGCAGAGATGTAATGATAGATGCTCCCGGCCCTATTGATAAACAGCAGTATGTTGAATTATCTATTCAGCCCCTTTCATCATAATTTTTTTAATATAATTCATCAGGTAAGTTATGACTACATTATATAAAATTTTGACTTATTTATTGGTGCCAGTAGGTCTCTTATTTGCACTAACCACAGCCCTTCTTTTTGCGGCAGCAATCCAGAATCCACAGTTATTGTTGGGATTATTTATGGTGGCTTGCACAGCCATTTACATTTTTGTTTCTTTCTATATTGTTGTTGGAGGGATCAATCAAGATAAACCTGTGGGCGTAGTTACAAAAAAATGGTTGATAGCAAATGGAATTGTAACCGGTGTTTATTGTGGTATCTTATTTTTTACATGTGCTTCACTGACCATGAGTACAGAAAACATGAATGAATTTGTTACCATGTTTACCAATAATTTTAAGCGCCCTGAAGAAATTTCGCAAGATCAGATGCTTGGCATTCTAAAATCTTCACTTATTGTAGCAGTTGTTCTTTCCTTTTTGTTATTGGTACATACACTTTTGAGTATTCGCATTGTAAAGCAGTATCAACATCTGTTTGAATAAATAATAAGCGTGAGTTAAAAACTCTAAAGAACATACCATATCACGAAGTCAGAGACTTCGCAATCATCCTTCCAAATGCAAGCCTGCTGCAAATTCATACTGCACCCTTTCAAAATCTTCCGGAATACCAATGTCAATAAAATATGCATCGGCATTTATACCAAACAATGTTTTAGTATCAATTAATTTTTCTAAGTAATCTTTCTCAAAAGAAAATTTTTCAGGCCAATGATGTTGTTTAAACGATTCCACATTTAGTGCATACAAACCACCATTGATTAGGCCTTTTTCATAAAACATTTTTTCTTTGAATGAAGTAATCTGGTTATCAGTATTTGTGGTGACAACACCATATCTATCAAAATTTTTCATGGATTTAAGTGCAAGCGTACAGGCTGCATGATGAGTAGTATGCATTGTGCTAAGTGCCGCAAGTGATGCAGTAAAAAGTGTATCACCATTGGTTATAAAAACATGCTTACCATTCACTGCATCACAGCTTTTAGCTATTGCACCACCGGTGCCTAAGGGTTCATGTTCAATTACTGTAGTGTACATTGAAGCAGGATAATTTTTAGCAAGCCAATCACTGATATATGCTTGTTTATATCCCAATGAAAAAATAAAATGTTCAATACCTTCATTATGGAGGTTGGCAATCACATAATGGAGAAAAGGTTTGCCATTTACAGGTGCCATACATTTAGGCAATTCCGGCACAGCACTGCGAAGCCTAGTACCCAAACCACCTGCAAGTATAATAGCATCTTTAATCAAGCATTTCAGTATTAAAGATTAAAATATTTTTCTTCGACTAACTGACAAATAATATGACCTATCAGCATGTGACATTCCTGTATGCGAGGGGTATCGGCGCTTGGAATATTGATTAGTATATCACTCAAGTCTTTCATACTACCACCTGTACTTCCTGTAAATCCTATGGTAGTAATTTCTTTTGTACGAGCAGTTTCAAATGCTTTGATGATATTTTTAGAATTGCCAGAAGTGCTGAGGCCAATCAATACATCGCCGGCATTGCCAATACCATCCAATAATCTTGCATATACCACATCGTAGCTGTAGTCATTTGCAACTGCGGTGAGGTATGATGTGTTACAATGAAGCGCTTCTGCCGGAAGGGCCTTTCTATCGGTATAAAATCTACCCGAAAATTCTGCTGCCAGGTGTTGTGCATCAGCGGCACTACCACCATTGCCACAAAAAAGAATTTTATTGCCTGCTTGCAGGCGAACTGTCAATAAATTTGAAATAGAATTTATCTTTTCAAGCATGATGGAATCATTAGCTACTTGTTGTTTGACCTCGATAGATGAATGAATGATATGTTGAATTTTTTCCATTTAAATTTCTTTCTTAAAAATTATAGTTTCTAATAATAGTGGGGTGCAAGATACAGGAATGTATTTTTTAATTTAGTATGTTTCGTTGATTAATATTGTATGCATGTCTAAGCAAAATAAGTATGGCATATAGATCAAAATAAACTCGATATTGAGTATAAATTACATAGAAAAATAAAGTTTACATCAAAGACTTAAAATAATTTGAGGCATGTATTAATCGGCTACCGTACCAGCTAAAATACTCACCATCCACCAACATTATCTCTACGCCAGGAAGTGCTTTTTTAAAAAAATCAATATGCTTTTCTTTAAAAGGAAAAGGCTCGGAAGAAAGCAATAGGTATGATTTGTCATTTTCATTGGAGAGCAGTGCAGATTGAAGTTCAGACAAAGAAATTTCAGGGTACCGATTTTTATTATTAAATATATTGTCATACCCGGCATATCTCATCATATTATTTATAAAAGTATCTTTTCCAATGGTAATAAGCGGATTTTGCCATATAAGGTATGCAGCCTTTTTTAAGTGAGTAGTTTTTGAATTTGTTAATGTTGTAGAAATTTGAAAATTAGATTTAATTGAATGTATTATTTCTTTCGCTTTTGTAGATGTATTTGTGATATAACCAATGGAATGTATCATTATCAGTGCATCATCTAAACACTCAATATCACTTACCCATACTGGTGCGTAATTTGCCAACTGCTCTACCTGTTCTTTAGTATTTTCTTCCTTATTGGCAATGATAAGATCTGGTTGTAATGCCCTGATTCTGTCTATGTGAAAATTTTTTGTGCCGCCAACAATTGTTTTGGTATGCAACCAATCTTTAGGGTGTACACAAAATTTCGTTACTCCCACAACATTTTTTTCCAATCCAAGGTCATACAACAGTTCAGTTTGAGATGGCACCAAAGAAACAATCCTTTTAGGGGGATTTCTAAAAAAAGGGAGTGATGGATTACCTTGAAGGAATACCTCAAACATATGCAAATAAAATAGTTATGGCGGTTTTATAAAAATGAAAATATGTAATATACTGTGGGATTGGATGGAAACATTTCACAAATACAACATATCATATATTTGCCACACCGTTTTGAGTGCTATTTTTGAATCACAATCTTTCTTCATTGAACAATTAGTGGAACAAGCATCTGCCAGAGATATAAAGGCATTTGAACAATTATATCAGAAAACCTGTGGCCCATTGTATAGTATTATTTTTAGAATAACACAGGATAAAGAGCTGTCAAATGATTTACTTCAGGATAGTTTTATTCGTATTTGGAAAAATCTGGAAACTTATGATGCGTCCAAGGCAAGATTTTTTACTTGGGCAGCAAGAATAGCCAGAAATACAACTATTGATTACTTGAGGAGTAAATCTTTTAAGGCTACTGCAATCCAAAAGCATGATGTTTACGAATATTATAAAGAAAAAACAGCATCCATGCCAGAAGATAAAAAGATGATGCAGGAAGTAATCATGCATTTAGATGTGCAATATAGAACCATTATTGATCTGGTCTATATTTGGGGGTTCACTCAGGATGAGGTTTCAAAAATGTTAAACATTCCATTAGGCACTGTAAAAAGCAGGGCCAGAACTGCAATTTTGCAATTGCGTAAAGCATTAAATATATCATGAATATTCAGGAATTTATAGAAAGTGGCCAATTAGATGCATTTGTACTTGGCATGTTGCCTTCTAAGGAAGCTGCTGAGGTAGCTGCCCTTATAGCTCAATATCCAGCATTAAAGGTGGAGGCAGAAGCCATTGAAGCAGCACTGCATCAATATGGAGCAGCAGTAAATGCGGATGAAAAACAAAAGTTATTTGAAGCTATTGATTTGTTGGAATTAGATGCCACCTCTCTACAACACAAACAGCTCCCACAAATTCATAAATATTCAGATGCCAAAGCATGGTTACAAACTGTAAAACATTTAGTACCGACTGTAAACGCATCCAATCCTTTAGTACAGCAGATTATTCATGAAGATGAGCAAGTCTGTTTATATTTAGTAACAACGATTGAGGATGTACCTATGGAAATACATCAAAATGAAAAAGAAAGTTTTCTCATTTTGCAAGGCAGTTGTACTTGTTATATTGGAGACAATATTGTTTCACTTCATGCAGGAGGGTTTGTAGATATACCCATGTTTACCAATCACAATGTTATGGTACATCCGGGGCAGCCTGTTGTTGCTATTTTACAACACATTAAGATAGCTGTTTAGCAAAACAATTATAAAATGAATGTCTAAATCAATTTCTAAGAAAATAAAATATTAATCAAGATTGAAGAAGTGAAATATTTTTTTTGTATTGTAGTCTTCAACAATTTTATCAAATCAACTTTTCTCTCCCAACCAGGCTTTTCGGCCATATCCGGCTATTACATGTCGTTCACTATGATAGGATGAACGTACCAATGGCCCACTTTCTACGTAATCAAAACCAATGGAATAGCCTATTTCTCTTAGTTCTGCAAATTCATCCGGATGCACAAATCTGTTTACCGATAAATGCTTAGGCGTTGGTTGAAGATATTGACCTAAAGTAAGCACATCCACACCCACTCCTACAAGGTCTTCCATAGATTGTACTACTTCCTCTTTAGTTTCTCCCAGCCCTAGCATGATGCCTGTTTTGGTGCGCATGCCTCCTTGTTTTAGTATGTTCAATACTTCTAAGCTTCGTCTGTATTTAGCTTGTATCCTAACTTGACGGGTAAGTCTTTCCACTGTTTCCATATTGTGGCTTACTACTTCCGGAGCAGCATCAATGATTCTTTGAATATTATGCGCCTCACCTTTAAAATCAGGAATAAGGGTTTCTAATGTAGTGTCAGGATTTAAAGCCTTCACAGCTTTTATCGTATTATACCATATAATGGATCCACCATCTTTCAGTTCATCTCTATCCACACTAGTTATTACAGCATGCTTTACTTTCATGAGGTGAATGGCTTCTGCCACACGTTGCGGCTCATCCCAGTCTGCTGCTTCCGGCTTACCAGTAGCCACTGCACAAAATCCACAACTACGTGTACAGATATTTCCCAGTATCATAAAAGTGGCCGTGCCTGCACCCCAGCATTCACCCATATTTGGGCAGTTTCCACTTTCACATATTGTATGTAGCTTGTGTGTATCTACCAATCCGCGTACATGCTTATAACTTTCGCCAATAGGCAATTTTACCCTTAGCCAATCCGGCTTTCTATTCTTCAATTTTTCAGTGGGTATATTCACAACGGGCAGTTCCTGTATCATATTTTCTTATCAATAAATGCTGTATACAACAGCTTGTAAATGCAAATGTTTATTTTCTTTTACCAAATAAAATACTCACATAAGCATTGAATATAAATTTTGGATTGTTATCAACCACCATTATTGGTAATGGCTTAAAATAGTACTCCGCATTGAGCCCTAACTCAATGGCTGAAAGTATTTCACTATATCTTCCATAATCAAATCTGAGGGCAAGTTTAGAATGTAGTGCAGGCTGTAGTTTTATTTCATCCAATCCTTTTCCAAATCCACTACCTCCAAAAATATAACCTGCATTTAAAAAGATGGAATCAGGCACATCGCCATATTTTACGTCTTTAGATTCAAAAGTATTTACATCGATTAAGGCTTCTAAATAATAAGGCTTTAACAAGCCTGCGGTAATGCCGCCTCCGTAAATAGCAGATACCGCCACACCATTCCTATTTCCTTTGCCACCTATCAATCTTTGTTGTCCAATACCTGCCCTTAATGCATAAGCTGTATTTTGTTTTCCAAAAATGTAAGGATTGCCAATAGCAAATCCAAAGCCGTCTGTCAATACACCTTTTTCTTCTTTGGGGCTTTTTATTTCATCCAAACTCACCCACCATAGGTTTGTTTTATTGATGTCATTGTATTTACCATGTTCATAAGATATGCCCCAGCCATTTGTATTTAATCGGATACCAAAAGCATTTTGCACATTATAAACAAGTGCCCCTTCTTCTTCTCTTTCTATGGCAGATTTTACCTGCTGATGACGTGCTGCCATGCGTTCATCTTTTTTGCTGACTTGGTTATCTTGGGCTACTGCAGCATAGCAAATAAATAGGGTCGATATAAAAATTATCAGTTTCTTTTGCATGAGGTATAAAATATGTTTTACCTGTATTTGAAACAAAAATAAAGAAATGACAGCGAATATTATTTACAAAGGAAACCTTCGTACAATTTCTACGCATGTACAAAGTGGCAGCACCATAGAAACGGATGCACCCACAGACAATCAAGGCATGGGTGCCCGCTTTTCTCCAACCGATTTATTGGCTACATCTTTAGGCTGTTGTATGGTAACCATTATGGGTATAAAAGCAAGAGATATGCAAGTGGATTTAGATGGCACTCAAATAGCTATTACTAAGCTGATGAAACAAGACCCCAGACGTGTAGGTGGCATTAAAGTTTCATTCGAATTTCCTGCAAGCTTACAGTTGGATAGCAAACAGCAAACAATACTGGAAAACGCAGCCAGGCATTGCCCTGTGGCCAAAAGCATACATCCTGATATCGTACAAGAAATCAGTTTTGTTTGGCCCGGAAATCAGTAATACTATGCAAGAAATAATTTGGAAAGATAAGTTTCTTTGTATCAACCATATCTGTCTGATTTTGCATCAAAGTTTTTGAGTAATTTATTAATGAAACAATATCAAAATCTTGTTTGATGATGGTCAAATGAGCTACAACACAATCATTGGCCGAAAGGCCAAAAAAATATGCTCCATTTCTTTTTGTTAAAAAGTAAACGCAGCATTAAAAGGTGCGTACATAGCAATCAAACAACTGATGAATTGGGATGCTGACATTTAAAAGATAGTGTCATCAAACAAAAGCATATCGTGGGCTAACTTGATAGCCTAACAAAACTTATCATTTCAAAAATCTTTTCATTTCTCTTTCAGTATCTTTTTTCTTTAGGGTTTCTCTTTTGTCGTGTAGTTTTTTGCCACGACCCAAGCCTATTTCAACTTTTACAAAATTTGTATCTGTAAAATAGATGCGTAGTGGTATCAATGAATACCCTCTTTCTTTCAACCGAGCACCCAATTTTTTTAATTCTCTTTTTGTAAGCAAAAGTTTGCGATCATGGATGGCTATATGATTGTAAGCCGTGCCCAAACTATATTCAGCTATATACAAACCCCGCAGCCACAACTCTTCTTTATCAAATAGACAATAAGCATCATTAAAGCTCAGTTTTCCTTCCCTTATGCTTTTTACTTCGGTGCCCAGCAGCACAATACCAGCAGTATATTTATCTTCAATAGCATATTCATGATATGCCTGGCGATTATTCATTTCTTTTGCCATGGGCGCAAATTAAATTTCTTCCATGTAGATTTGGTTTTTCTTTTTTCGCCCTGCGGGCAATGATAGAATTAGTAGCAATGAATTTGATTAGAACAAACGATGCTTCATTCCCCGAAAGGGGAAGAAGAGTTTTCGAGATAATATTTCAAGTATTTCTGATTCAGATTTTGTGGACTAATCTGAAACCATATTTTTGCAGCGGCAGGTCTTACACGACCAGCTCCTGCTGAACCCTCCCAGGGCAGGAATGCAGCAAGAGTAGGCGGTTGTAGCGGTGCGATGTAAGTAGCCTGCCATTTTTTTATTCTATCAATAGCTCAAAATATATCTCATGCAATTTTTTATTGATACTGCAAATCTGGCCCAGATAAAAGAGGCTAATGATTTAGGTATTTTAGATGGTGTTACTACAAATCCTTCCCTCATGGCAAAAGAAGGAATCAAAGGAAGGGATGCCATAATGCAGCATTATAAAGATATCTGCGGATTGGTAGATGGTGATGTAAGTGCAGAAGTTATTTCCACAGATTTTGATGGCATAGTGTCCGAAGGAAAAGAGCTGGCAGCACTGCACCCAAACATTGTGGTAAAAGTACCTATGATAAAGGATGGCATTAAAGCCATTAAATGGTTTACAGACAACGGTATTAAAACAAATTGCACATTGGTATTCTCTGCCGGGCAAGGCATATTGGCTGCAAAAGCAGGAGCCACCTATGTTTCACCTTTTATTGGTCGCATAGATGATAGCACTTGGGATGGTATGGAACTCATAGCACAACTATCACATATTTATAGCACACAGGGCTTTGATACTGCCATACTTGCAGCATCTATCCGCAATGCACTGCATATAGTACGTGCAGCAGAAATGGGTGCCGATGTATGTACCTGTCCATTAAGTTCTATACTTGGTTTATTGAAGCATCCACTTACAGATATTGGTCTTGCCCAGTTTTTGGAAGATGCTAAAAAATTATAACAAATATTTTACTGAATAAATGGCCCAAATTGTTTGGGTCTTTTTTTTGGGTAGCACGGAAGCAAATAGGAGTACCAATTTGCGATTATTATGTCAGATTATTATTGAATACAAATATTTATACCGAATTATTTTGTCTTTAATTTTCATATCAAGTGTATTTTGCACAAAGACAAAGCGAATATTATTTGTTTAAACAATAATTGGATAACCAATTTATGCTAGTATCATATCAATTAAAAAAAAGAGGCCAACTAAAATATTAGATAGCCTCATTTATTTTATCCATAACTTATTACCAAGCCGGCAACTCACCGCTGATTACAGGAGCTTTATATTGTGCCAATTGGCTCAGTAAATTTCTGAGAGCTGTATCTGCTGTTTTTACCTGTGCATATAAACCATCAAATTGCTTTAGGGCTACTTCATAACTGTTTTGCTGTGTAGCAGTTGGCGCAGAAGTTACATTCCACAAGCCATAGATGATGGTATTGAGGCGGTCATATACAGTGGGCAGCGTTTCAAACTGTCTTGCTGAAAGACTACGATCGCCATACATTTTTAATTCAAGTGCTTTCATCTGTGTTTGAATAGACATGGCTTGTTCACTGATATTGAGCGGTAACTGTGGTGCAGCTACAATAGCTTTCTGCACTTGAGCAAACTTATCCTTCATTCTGCTTACATATTCATAAGTACCATCACACACCCTGCGGAGTTCATTTACTTTATCCGTAAAAACTTTTACTTGCTGCTGGTCTGTGGCGGCCAATTGATGCCAGTTGAGCGGTACTGCTTTAAAAGAAACAGGTGCTGCAAGCTCAGTATATACACCTGCTTCATATTTATGCAATCCTACTTTGTAAGTGCCGGGTACCGCTTTTAAACCGCTGCCACCATCTTCTGCATTATAATAACCTCCCGATGGATATCTAAAATCCCAAACAATACGATTGAGGCCTTTTGAAGCACTTGTTTTTATGCGTCTTACAGCATTGCCGGAGGCATCATAAACAGTAAATAAGAGATGCGGTTTTTCCTGATTGTCTTCTATGCGCATACTATCCGCAGACGGGTATGGCACGGGTTTGTTTTGCTTGATGAGTTCGGCCTCTGCTGCCTGCCTTTTTTGTTTTATGGTTTTTATATCATCTTTGAGAAAATAGGTAAACACTGCTCCTACTTTTGGATTTGGCGCTGCATAAAAACTGGCACCCATACTTCCCACCGGCGATTCCTGCCATCCGCCAAGAGGTGTAGCTTCAGCAAACATTAATGCGTCTTTTACAGGATAGATAACTGCGGCTTTTGTGTAGTCTTCAGCTTTCATATTGCGCAGAGCGCTATAATCATCTAAAATAAAAAATCCTCGTCCAAAACTGGCAATGGCTAGATCATTTTCTCTACGTTGTATTTCCATATCCTTTACACATATAGTGGGTAAACCGCCCTTCAATGCCCACCATTTTTTACCACCATTTAGTGATGTGTACACGCCAAACTCTGTGCCTACAAAAAGTAAGTCCTTATTTACATGATCTTCTGCTACGCAATAAACTGTGCCACGCTCCGGCAAATTATTTTGCAGTGCTGTCCATGTTTTTCCAAGATCGGTAGTTTTAAAAATATAAGGATGAAAATCTCCATAACGGTGGTGATTAAAAACAGCATAGGCAGTGCCACGATCATGCTGACTGCAAATAATCATATTTACATAAGTCATGGCAGGCACGCCCGGTATATTATCAATTTTTGTCCAAGTGCTGCCACCATCCGTGGTTACTTGTATCAATCCATCATCTGTACCCACATACAATACATTTTCATCAATGCTGCTTTCAGCTATTGTCATCAACTGACCAAAAATATCTGTGCTTTCATTTTTTGCTACAGCATCCATACTCCACACTTTATCCATGATGGGGAGCTTGTTGCGGTCTAATTGACGGGTTAGGTCCGGACTGATTACCTTCCAACTATTTCCACGGTCATCAGTACGAAATAATTTATTAGCACCAAAATATAATCGCTTGTTGTTGTGTCTGGAAATGAGAAGAGGCGCATCCCAATTCCATCTGTACGCTGCTTCACCTTCTCTTTCCACAGGTTTTATATCAAAAGATTCGCCACTCTTTTTATCAAATCGTGTAATGCCACCATACTGCCATTGTGCATATACAATATTATCATCAGTAGGATCCACTTGTGTTTCATATCCATCACCTCCTACTGTTATTACCCACTTGCTGTTGTCAATGCCATAGTTATTGATAGTGCGGCTGGGGCCGGCTAAACTATTATTATCCTGAGTGCCACCATACACATTATAAAAAGGATATGCATTGTCTGTGGCTACTTTATAAAACTGTGTAATTGGTAGATTCTGTTTGTAATTCCAATTTTCTGCAGCATCATAGGTTTCATACAAACCACCATCGCAACCCACGAGTAAGTGGCTTGTATTTTTAGGGTCTATATAGATAACATGATTATCCACATGTTTATTTTTTGTGGGAACATCATTCCAACTAATGCCTCCATCTAATGATAGCCCCATCATCATATCGCAACTATAAATTTTGTTTTCATTGATAGGATCTACAAAAATGCGCTGGTAGTAATTGCCTGATGTAGAATGGCTGCTTTGCTTATTCCAACTGGCACCACGATCTGTACTTTTATAAAACCCACTACTACCCTCTTGGGCTTCTACTATGGCATACAGCACATCCGGATTAGATGGCGCTATGGCAAGGCCAATACGACCTACATCACCACCCGGCAATCCATTGGAAAGTTTATTCCAAGTGGTACCACCATCAGTTGTTTTATATACAGCACTTTCTGGTCCGCCATCTACAAATCCATATACTTTTCTCTGACGCTGATGGGCTACAGCATAGAGAACATCAGGATTTCGGGGATCCATGCGTACATCACAAAATCCGGTATATTGACTTACTTTCAGACTCTCTTTCCAGGTGTTTCCGCCATCTGTGGATTTATAAATTCCTCTTTCACCACCATTGCTCCATAGCGGACCATAAGCAGCTACATAAATGGTGTTACTATTTTTTGGATCTACTACTATTCGTGCAATATGTTCGCTTTTTGTGAGGCCCATATTTTTCCAAGATTTCCCTCCGTCATCACTTCTATACACACCATCTCCATAAGCCACACTACGCTGGTTATTGGCTTCACCTGTACCCACCCAAATGGTATAAGGGTTGCTTGGATCAATCGTTAAAGCACCTATACTAAATGAGCCTTCTCCATCAAAAATTGGATCATAAGTAATGCCATTATTTACCGTTTTCCATACACCACCACTGGCAGCGGCTACATAATATTCAGAACTGTTTTGGGGATTGACGGCTATGTCAAAAATGCGTCCACTCATTAACGCAGGACCAATATTTCTAAAGCTAAGTGCCCCCAAAGAAAACGGTATAGAATCACTTACTGTGGGAGGTGTACTTTGTTTCTTTTGTGCAGATGCAGCAAGTGCAAGTAGGGAAAATAGTATTCCCGAAAATTTTCGCATGGCAATAAAATTGAGCAGCGAATGTAAGGAGATTGATAGTTTGGTTTATGGATAAATGATGAGTGTTAGATGAAGCATTTGTTTTTTATTGAATAGCTTGTATTGAAGAAAAAAAAAAGAGAGTAGCTTTTTTCACTTCGGGTAATGATTGGAGTAGTAGAAACCTCAAGAAGGAATAATGATAGCCAATAAAGAAACAGACTACACATGAATGAGGTTATACTCCTAAACGGGCTTTAAGATATATGAACTCCTGCCTTAATAAAATTATTCTAACACAGTATTTTCAAAACCAATATTTACGCTTTGTTGTACATCTGCAATCCGTAAATCATCAAGGTATAAGAGATTTTCGCCACCGCAAATATTTCCAAATCTTATCCACACATTTTTATTGCCTTTCCAGGGAAGTAAGGATATATTATTCGCCTGCCATTGTTCTCTTTTGTCTGGGCTAAAATAGCCTCGCTGTGGGGGTTTTACAGTAGCCAAATCAAAGCCCCCTTTACACCATACTCGATTCCAGGATTGGCCACAATCTGTACTTATTTCTACAGTTAATGTGTCGCTATACAATCGCTTCCCTTCTTTATATAATTGGTAAGCATGTAAGAAGCTGAGCACAGGTTTTTTTGTTGTAGAAAGATCTACAGCGGGCATCAATAAGTAATCTTTTCTGCCAATAAATGGATATTCAATATTATCCATCGTTACACTTGGGGCAAGGCCACTCTGCTGGCTGCCATTTGTAGCAGTCCAGGTAAAAAGCCCATCCGCATTTTCAACACCTACACCTTTTGGCGGAAAAGGTATTTCATTAAAATGCTGTATATATGGCAAGTTGATTCCACGCTTGCCCTGCACATTGATGGTGATGATAGATTTATCATTTGAAGCATTACCATCTTCCAAATGATTGGGTTGTGTTGTAGCAGCAAAAAATGATAAACTACCTACTGTATTATATCTAAATATGCCCTTTAAAAGAATAGTGTCCTGTGATTGTGGTAGGATATGTAAATCATTAAGCTCATACATGGCATTTGCTGCAGGAATGCCTTTCAAGCCAGTTATTATTTTTATATTTCTGATGGTATCCGTTCCAAAATTTCTTACAATAACGATTACTTTATCAGCATCATTACATGTAAAACTATTGTTTATAGGACTTAGAATTTCGATAACACCAGCATCAGCAGATGCACGCTCAGGTGGAGTTTCAAGTGCTTTTGAGTTGCTCAAATATGGAGTCATGATATACCAGGCAGCCATCATTCTTTCTACCTGTCCTTTACTAAACATATTCATACATGGATCATCTACATAATCCATATAATTCATAAACATGTCGCTGGTATTTCCACAGGACGGCTGTGGATATTTTGGACAATAATAGTTTGCATTTGCTTGTGGCGGTGTGTCCTCCACATGATCATCATCTCCACAAAATGGAGCAAAAGTAATATCAGTGGGTCCCCAGGTATGATCGAGGTTAAAATAGTGGCCCATTTCATGCGTCATGGTACGACCTAAATTATACGGAGCTACCGTAACGCCACCATTACCGAGATAACGATAATCTACCATGATGCCGTCTCTTTTTAAACTTCCTCCGGGAAAATAAGTAGCACCCACTGTGCCACTGGCACTTTCCATATTACAAACCCAGATATTTACATAATGCTGCGGATTCCATGCATCCTGCCCGCCAAGTTTGCTCACATTTACAGATCCATCCAATGAAAACCCATCTTTCCTAAAGGTATAAACCCTATTGATACCTGTTGTAGGCATACCATAAGGGTCTTGCTTTGCTAATACAAAATAGAATCTTGTTTTACCGCGGTATGGCTTAAAAAAAGATGGTGTATTTGATGTATCAGCATTCATAGAACGAAAATCTTCATTGAGAATGCGTACCTGAGTGGTTATTTGCGAATCAACAATATTTTCTATATCCGTATGCCACAACACATGAAAAACCAATGGTATAAAAATAGTATCCGGTAGTCGTATCTGATGCTTACTTAGTTGCTCTTCAAACACAGAAAGTTGCTCTTCAAAATTATTTTTTTGAAAACTCAGCGCTTCATTCCTGCTTAATTCTTCTTGAAGTAGGGTATGAAATCTACAAGTTCTTTGTGCTTTGATTAAACAGGTACAAAACAATAATAGAAAAAGGAAAGTAAGTTTTTTCTTCATCGTATTTTGCTTTTTGTTGCCCCTACGGAGAATGTTTAAAAAACTCCTGTATAGTTATGCGGCGTTATCTTTTTCAACTCCTCTTTTATAGTAGGAGATACTTTTAGCTTGCTGATAAATGCATGAATCACTTTTCTATCAAGAGTATGATTGCCCCTTGTCAAGTCCTTTAAAGCTTCATAAGGATTTGGATAATTTTCCCTTCTCAAAATAGTTTGAATGGCTTCTGCCACTACAGCCCAATTTGCCTCTAAGTCAGCAGCAATTTTTACTTCATTTAGCAGTAGTTTATCTAAGCCTTTGTGCAGACTTTGCAGTCCAAGAATGGTATGAGCCACGGGCATTCCAATATTGCGTAGCACGGTGCTATCTGTAAGATCTCTCTGCAATCTGCTGATAGGCAGTTTGCTGCTTAAGTGTTCTAATATTGCATTTGCGAAGCCAAAATTGCCTTCCGCATTCTCAAAATCTATTGGGTTCACTTTGTGCGGCATAGCACTACTACCCACTTCTCCGGCTTTAGTTTTTTGTTTGAAATAATCCATGCTGATATATGTCCATACATCTCTACACAAATCAATAAGAATGGTGTTGATGCGGCGCATAGTATCTAAATGTGCAGCCAGATTATCGTAGTGTTCTATTTGAGTGGTGTATTGCTGGCGTTGGAGTTGGAGACTATTTTCTGTAAATTCATTGGCCAGTTTAACCCAATCTTTTTTGGGGAAGGCTACATGATGTGCATTGAAATTTCCTGTGGCTCCGCCAAATTTTGCAGTAAAAGGAATTTGAACAAAGAGTCGTATTTGTGCATCCATACGCTCTGTAAAAACCAGTATTTCTTTACCCAATTTTGTGGGCGAAGCAGGCTGCCCATGTGTACGAGCAAGCATAGAAATTTTCATCCATTGTTCGCCAAGCTGTGCTAATTTATTTTTGAGGTTGAGTAGTGCCGGCAGGTATTCATATTCCATGCAATGCTTCCAGCTAAGTGGTATGGATGTATTATTGATATCCTGACTGGTAAGCCCAAAGTGTACCCATTCTTTTACTGCCGATGCACCTACTTTATCTAAGGCTTGTTTGATAAAATATTCCACAGCTTTTACATCATGGTTTGTTGTAGCTTCAATCTGTTTGATGGTTTCAGCATCGTGAAGGCTAAAATTTTCTGAAAGCTGCAACATGGCTTTTCGATGCTTTTCACCGAGTTTAAATATTTTTTTATCTGCAAGAAATAAAAAATAAGCTATTTCAACTTGTACCCTGTATTTCATAAGTGCATACTCAGAAAAGTATTCATCTAAATGATGTACTTGTTTTCTATAGCGTCCATCAATGGGTGATATTGCTGTTAATTTATTTAACTCCATTTTCATTTTTTTGAAAATCTATTTAGTCGTTCAACATTATACAGGTAGCATTTTTATGAATTACTTAGCCAGAAAATAATGATGTACACTAAACAGATTTATGTATAAGGTGTTTATCTTGATTACCTTCTTAAAACCTTATTTATTTGCACGCAAAAATAGAAGAATTGACTAAGATACGAGTAGGCGCAGTCAACTATCTCAATACAAAACCATTATTGTATGGGATAGAACGCAGTGCAGCATTGCAAAACCAAATGCATCTCATTCAGGATTATCCTGCTCGAATAGCAAACCTTCTATTATCAAAAGAAATAGATATAGGTTTAGCACCGGTAGCTGTTATTCTAAAATTAGCTGAAAGCCATATCATCACTGATTATTGTATTGGTGCTGATGGACCTGTAGCATCTGTTTGTATTTATAGTACCCAACCCTTTGAGTCCATTGATACCCTTCTGTTAGATTATCAAAGCCGCACTTCTGTAAACCTGTGTAAAGTGCTATTAAGGCATTACTGGAAAAGAGCAATTAAACTGGTAAATACCACAACAGAATTTTCAGACCAAATTGTATCAAACACAGCAGGTTTGCTTATTGGAGACCGTGCATTGGCATTTAACCGTCAAGCATTGTATAAATATGATCTTGCAGAAATTTGGAAGGAAATGACAGGCCTTCCATTTGTATTTGCAGTATGGGTCAGTAATAAAGCAGTTCCAGAAGCCTTTATTTCTTTATTCAACAAAGAAAATAAAACCGGATTAGACAATATTGATGAAGTAATAGCAGAACAGGGCAACATCCCATTTGATTTACATACCTATTACAAAAAAAACATCTCCTATCAACTTGACGAAGAGAAAAAAAAGGGACTACATCTTTTTCTTGAATTGATGAAAGAAAATGAATAATACATTGCTCATTTGTACATCATTTCAACATTTACTATAAATAAAGTGTCATGAATATCGAGATGCTTCCAAAGCTTACTCAGCCGTTTGTTCAATATTTTTCGGGTACTTATAAGTTTTTTTAAAAACTTGGCTTTGCCCATTTGGCAATTGATATTGTCTAAAAAAATCCCAAAGCAAATCATTTGCATTTATAACTTTTGAAGGCTGATCTCCCATGGCACTTCCTGCTTTTCCCCCCGGCCAACTGTGGCCCCCATCCATTGTAAGATAATAATTAATAGCAACATTGTTGTTGGTATTTGACCATACAATCTCTTTGTATAAACTATCATTTCTAAGGGTATCTTTTTGTGTGCATTGATTGATGGTACTCCACACACCCAGCACAGAATCTAACGGAGGAGATGGACTACCTGTTCTTAATACTACTCCACCATCATAAGGTACATTATCATCCAAGATAGAATGCATGTGCAAAATGGGTACTGCTCTTGTAGGATTGCAAGGTTCCATTACTACCATTGTGGATGAGTTTGGTGCTATGGCAGCTATTTTTTCTGAAAGTTGGCAGGCTAAACGGTAGCACATCATACCGCCGTTACTATGGCCTGTAGCATATACCTTTCTGCTGTTAATTTTAAATGAATTGATTAAAGTATCTATGAGTACAGATATAAATTTTACATCATCCACATTTGCTTCTACGGAGTAGGCGCAGCAGGAACCTGCATTCCAGGTACGGATAGGTAGTAGTTTATTTCTAAATTTCCCTTCAGGATATACAATGATAAATTTTTCAGCATTGGCTTTCTGGGTAAGCCCAGATGATTTTTCAAATTGATAGGCATCTCCACCACCACCATGCAGTGCAATGACCAATGAAAAATTGTTTCTTAAATAGTAGTTGGGAGGGAGGTTTATCAGATAAGTTCTTTTTACCCCATCTACTGATATAGATTGATAGAATCTATATTCTTTTCGTTCCGATTGTGCAGACAGATCAACAATAAAAAAACAATACAATAACAGCAGATGAATTTTTAAGATACTATTCATTTTTAAAAAAATTATACACTCAAATATATGACTACATTTATTTGAAATACCCTTTTTTTTGCATAGGTTGTTTAATCAATTAACAATTCAAACCCAACCCAGTCCTATGTTGTCTATATTAAGATTAAACTGCTTTGAAGTATTAAGTTGGATAGAATACAATAAACAAAAGCCGAATATGTCATTCAAAATAGCCGAATTGTATGATAGTCTTTTTTCAATTATTGAAAATTCGAAACTGCCATTAATTCTTATAGTATAACACAACTGCAAAATTTGGATTAAATGTAGAATCATGAGTATTTTTTAACGTAAACAAAAAATATTTGCACGATACTTGCCATTTACTATATCATACACAATGAAACATTTACATATATTTTTTCTAAGTTGTTTTCTTCCAATATTGTCATTTGCAGAGCGTGAGCCAGGCATGGTTCTGATGAAAAATATTAAGGAAGTAAAGCTATTCCCTTCGGGAAATCAACAAGGTTTTGCATTGACTAATTTAGGTAATGAATCAAGCCTTCAACTGCACTTTGACGATTTAGATGCAACCCTAAAAAATTATAACTATACCTATGTGCTCTGTAATGCAGACTGGAAGCCGGCAGTTGTAAGTAACTTTGATTATATATCTGGATTTACACAGGGCAGGATTAGTCAATATAGAGCATCATCCATAGCTAAAACAAAATATTTTCATTATCAGGCTTTGTTACCGGACAAGTCATGCATGCCAAATAAAGCAGGCAATTATTTGTTATATGTTTACCTCAATGGAGACACTTCCAAACTTGCTTTTACCAAGCGAATATTGATACTAAATAACCTTGCAAGTATAAGTAGCAGACTCACACAGCCTTTCAATAATCAATTATTTCATACACATCAAAAGATAAATTTCATAATAGATAAAACCAAGCTAAATATTTTAAACCCACAGCAGCAGCTTAAAGTTGTTGTATTGCAAAATTATAGATGGGATAATGCATCCGCAAACCTACAACCTCAGTACATGAGAGGTAACCAATATGAATATAATGCTGAGCAGGATTGTGTTTTTCCCGGAGGGAAAGAATATCGATGGGCTGATCTGAGGAGCTTTCGTTATCAGAGTGAAAGGGTGGATAGTGCTAGTTTGAAAGACATGCCCTACTCAGTTTGGTTGAGAAATGATTTAGAGCGCAGTAGTGTTCAATATCTGTTTTATCAGGATTTGAATGGGTTTTATGAGGTATCAGCCACAGATGTAAACAACCCCTGGTGGCAGGGCGACTATGCCAATACACATTTTTATTTTGTACCAAAAGACCATCAAGCTATGCCTGATAAAAATGTATATCTGATTGGTGAAATGCTGGAAGATTATCCAAATCAAGTATGTCAAATGCAGTACAATTCGGCAACGGGAGTGTATGAAAAAACATTACTCTTAAAGCAAGGGTACTATAGCTATAGTTATGGCACAATAGGCAAGAAACCAGAAAAAACAGAAAAAATACAACCAGCAGAAACAGAAGGAAATTTTTGGGAAACTGAAAATGATTATACCATACTTGTATATTATAGGTCGCTTAGCGGAAGATTTGATGAACTGGTAGGGGCTGCATCTATTAATACAAGAAATGCTTCTCTTGGAAAATGATTATATAAAAGAATAGATTGATGGGAAAAGATTTTACCCCAAAGTATCCAACACATCCTGTAGTTCCATATCTGATTTAATGAGCACTTCTCTTGCCTTACTTCCAAGGTTTGGACCCACCACTCCTGCCATTTCCAATTGATCCATCAGACGGCCGGCACGGTTATATCCCAGCTTCATTCTTCGTTGTATCAAAGAAGTGCTTCCCATTTGATTTTGTACAATTAGCCTTGCAGCTTCTTCAAAAAGACTGTCTCTGTCAGCCAGGTCAATTGCTTTTCCTTCCATCTCTTTTTCATCCACATATTCAGGTAAGTAAAATGTCTGAGGATAACCTTGTTGAGCACCAATAAATTCACATACATGCTCCACTTCCGGCGTGTCAACAAAGGCGCATTGCAGCCTGGTTATTTCACCATTATAACTCACCAGCATATCACCTTTACCGATTAATTGCTCGGCACCACCAGCATCTAAAATGGTACGGCTGTCAATCTTACTACTTACTTTGAATGCCACACGTGCCGGAAAGTTTGCTTTGATAGTACCCGTTATGATATTTACTGATGGCCTTTGTGTGGCAATAATCAAATGAATGCCCACAGCCCTTGCCAGCTGAGCCAGTCTTGCTATTGGCATTTCCACTTCCTTGCCGGCAGTCATTATTAAATCTGCAAATTCATCAATGACCAACACAATAAAAGGCAAATACTGATGTCCTTTTTGAGGGTTTAGTCTGCGTTTTATAAATTTCTCATTATACTCTTTAATATTTCTACAATTGGCTTCTTTTAATAAATCGTATCTGTTGTCCATTTCAATACACAAAGCATTGAGTGTATAAACGACTTTTTTTGTATCCGTAATTATTGCTTCTTCCTCCCCAGGCAGCTTTGCTAAAAAATGTTTTTCAATAGCACGATATAAACTCAACTCCACTTTTTTAGGATCTACCAAAACTAATTTAAGCTGTGAAGGATGCTTCTTGTATAACAGCGATACTAACAAAGTATTTATACCAACAGATTTACCCTGACCTGTAGCTCCGGCCATCAGTAAGTGAGGCATACTGGCTAAGTCCACAATAAAATTTTCATTATCAATCTTCTTGCCTATGGCAATGGGAAGTGAAAAAGCATTATTCTGAAATTTATCACTACTGAGCAGTGTTTTCATGCTCACTACACGCTTACTGGCATTGGGCACTTCAATACCAATTGTGCCCTTACCGGGAATGGGTGCAATGATGCGTATGCCAAGCGCAGCAAGGCTTAGCGCAATATCATCTTCTAAATTTTTTATTCGACTGATGCGTACACCGGGTGCAGGTACAATTTCATACAATGTAACCGTAGGCCCTACAGTTGCACTGATGCGTTGTATTTGAATGTCATAATTTTTGAGGGTGGAAATGATTTGGTTTTTGTTGGCTTCCAACTCTGTGGGGTCATGAACAATTTTTTCACTACCATGTGTTTCTAATAATTCCAACGAAGGAAATTGATAACGGCTCAGTTCCAATGCAGGATCATAATCTTCCCTATGAATATGTTCAGCTGCACCTTCCATTATCTCCGGCTCTTCTTCGGGCAGAATATCCTGACCTCGCTCTACTTCGGTATGAAAAATTTCTACTTCATTCATACTTTCCTTTATCTCTAATTCTAAAGCAGGTGCATCTTTGGATGGTTTTGTTTTTTGCTGTGCAATGGTGTTTCCTTCGAGCTCATTTTCCTCCAAATAATTTTCTGCGGTGGCAGGATTAATCAGCGCTTCAGTCAATGCATCTGCGGGAGGCATTGCACCAATATCCATGCCCTTATATAAATCATTTATAGTGGCATCTGGATCATGCTCTATTAATTCAAAGTTCAAGGATGGATCTCTTTCCTCCGGCATTACTACAACCACTCCAGAGGAATCATTGCGCAGCGAATTATTATGTACTAAAGGATTTTTATCTATTGCAGTTAAGGAATTATCTTGACTGCTGAATACATCAGGTTCGTTCCTAAAATAATCATCGTCATTAAAAACAGGTGTTGTTTTTATTTGTTCCGATACGGCTTCAATATGTTCCTTCAGTTTTTTTGCAGGCAGTTTGAATGATGGATTAAATTTCCAAATGATGTATGTAAAAACAGTACCAATTAGCAATACTCCTGTACCTACACTCCCAATCCAACGGATTAATATGCTGCTGAGCAAATCACCTACGGCACCGCCAATTGATAATGCTTTCCAATCAAAAAACCAAGCCATATATGCAAGACAAATAGAACCAATCAGTAAGCCACTGATAACATACTTCAGATTCCTCAGCAGGCTGAATATTTTTTTTCCAAATAATAAATTGCAACCCAATACAAAAAAGAAACTACATAAAAGTATGGAGGATAAACCAAAAGCATTGTGCACCAAGAGGTGCGAAATATATGCTCCAATGGCACCCATTAAATTGGCCACATCAATGGTATAATCTATTAAAATTCCTGCGCCATTGTGCAGCACAGCATCCTGATCCTGACGCCAAGTAAAACAATATGAGGTAATGGCGGTAAATAAAAAAGCAGCAAAAAGAATAGAAATAGTACCGGCAATTTTTGCAGTACGTTCATCTTTCACCACTTCCTCTACCGTTACTTCTTTTTCTGTATCCGGATTCAAATGCTCCGGTGATGGTTTTTTCTTCCTGATTTTATTTGCCATAAATCTTGCCTGCAACAAATTTAAAAGCAACTTAGCCCTTCAGGCTGATAGTGGAAAACCTGTGGGTAGTTTGTAGGTTATCCACGAATTATTTCTTTACTGAAATAAACCATGTTTTTCCACTATTAAGCCTAAACATCCATACCCAACCTGATGACATCTTGTACAATTTCTTCTACAGATTTTGTAAGTATTAATTCATCAGGGGCAGGTGCATTGATCCAATTGGCTATTTCTTTTGAAAAATCGCTTTCAATGGAAGGTAGTATTGGCACATGGAATGCTTTGAGTGCTGCGGCATTGCACCACTGTTCATATTGCCCTTTGATGGGCATACATAATAATTTCTTTTTGAGCAATAATGCTTCTGCAGGAGTTTCAAAACCTGCACCCGTTATAACCCCCGTACAGTTGATCATGCTCTGCTGAAACGCAGATGCGCCAACAGGTTGCAATAAAATATTTTTATATCTACGGATTCCTTTTTCAGTTTTTGAAAACAGATGAAAATGCAAATCGGGCAGTTGCTCTATATGCTTCATCACAATATCATCATGATAATGGGATAGATAAATAGTAATATGTTGTTCATCTTTTGGCTGGGCATTTAGCATGGATGTACTCAAAACCGGATTACAGATAAAATGGTCATAGGATTTAAAGTGTAAACCTACATATTGGGTGGCTTTGGCATATTGGGTAAGCACCCATTCACCAGCCATAGATTTACGAGCAGGCCGAGGGGCAAGTTTAGATTGGAAAGAAGCCTGATGTCCAAAACCTATACTTGCCATTTTTTTTAAACTACACGCCAGTGCTGTAATGGGTTCAAAATCATTGATTATTATATCATAATCCTGTATCGGCAAGGCTTTTGCTTCTTTGAGCAGTTTTAAAGGATTAAAAGATTTGAATATTTTGGCATAGTCAAGTCCACCATAAGAGGAGTAATACAGACTCACTCCCTTGCTTTTAAATTTAGCATCCATGCCAGTATTCAAAGTGCTATTGCTACCACTTAAAAACAAATCCACAGAACCATGATTTTGCAAGTATGGCAATAACCAGGAGGCTCTTGCTATATGCCCATTGCCCGTGGCTTGTACTGCGTAAAATATTTTCATTACAATTATAGAAACTAATGGAGTATTGTTTTGAAAAGCTTGACGCACAAAAAGAGGCTGCATTTTCAACACAGCCTCTTTTACATTTATGAAGGGATAAATATCACAATGCGCTTGATCAAATATTAAATTGAATGCCCTGTGCCAATGGTAGAGAAGTACCATAGTTGATAGTGTTTGTTTGGCGACGCATATATGCTTTCCATGCATCACTTCCACTTTCTCTACCACCACCTGTTTCTTTTTCACCGCCAAATGCACCACCTATTTCAGCACCGCTGGTGCCTATGTTTACATTGGCTATACCACAGTCGCTGCCTGCATGGCTTAGGAACAGTTCACTTTCTCTAAGGTTGTTTGTAAATATAGAAGAACTAAGCCCTTGTGGTACTCCATTTTGCATAGCAATAGCTTCTTCAATACTGCTGTATTTCATGACATATAAAATTGGAGCGAATGTTTCTTCCTGTACAATATGAAATTCATTTTTCGCTTCAATGATGCATGGCTTTACATAGCATCTACTTTCATAACCTGCCCCACTGAGTACTCCACCTTCTACTACTATTTGTCCACCTTCAGCTATAGCTCTTTGTATGGCATTTTGATAGTCCTCTACTGCCTTAGTATCAATCAATGGACCCACATGGTTAGATCCATCTAAAGGATTACCAATTTTCAATTGGCTATATGCTGCTTTTAATACTTCTAAGGTTTTGTCATAAACAGATTCATGCACAATAAGTCTGCGGGTAGTAGTACAACGCTGACCTGCTGTACCCACGGCACCAAACACAGCACCTGTAAGCACCATTTTTAAATCTGCATGTTGTGATACAATGATGGCATTGTTTCCGCCAAGTTCAAGAATGGTACTTCCAAATCTTTCAGCTACAGTAGTAGCTACTCTTTTACCAATGCGTGTGCTGCCGGTAAAAGACACCATTGGAATATGATTGTCAAAATTGATTTTATCGCCGCAGGCATTACCTGTTACAATACAACTTACACCCTCCGGCACTTGATTAGCTGCAAAAACCTCTGCAATAATATTTTGACAGGCTATAGCACAAAGCGGTGTTTTACTGGAAGGTTTCCAAATACACACATCACCACAAACCCATGCTATTGCTGCATTCCAACTCCATACGGCCACAGGAAAATTAAATGCAGAAATGATGCCCACCACGCCCAGTGGATGCCATTGCTCATACATGCGATGACCAGGTCTTTCACTATGCATCGTCAATCCATATAACTGACGGCTAAGGCCTACAGCAAAATCACAGATATCAATCATTTCCTGTACTTCACCTAAGCCCTCTTGCAGACTTTTACCCATTTCATAACTTACTAATTTACCCAGCGGCTCTTTGTGTTTTCTTAAAGCCTCGCCTACTTGGCGTACAACTTCACCTCTTTTTGGTGCAGGCCATAAACGCCATGCTGCAAATGCAGTTTTTGCTGCTTGCATAGCAGTATCATATCCGGCATCGTCTGTAGTTGTGATGGCACCTATCAGTTGGCCATCCACAGGGCTATAAGATGATATAGATTTACCTGTGCTGTTTATCCAATTTACTCCGGTACTTGTGCCCGCATTCGATGATTTAATTTTTAATGATGCTAAAAAGTCCATATTATTTTTTGTTTGTTATGCCGTACTGAAATTACAGCAATAAATGTTTGATTTTAAAATTATTGATTATCGTTTATCGGTTTGTCCACTGTAGGTGCTTTCAAAAATTTTATCTGCATTTGCTGCTTCAAAGCCTTCACGTCTATGTGCACGTGTTATCTCTGCTTCATCCAAATCTGTGAATGCATACAATACTTTGCGTTCAGCAAATTCAACATAACTGCCACTAATTTTTTCTGAGCTGCCTTCGGCAAATGTAGCATCAATCATTTCTGCCACTGTGCTACTTTGCTGTAGCGCCCCATCCGGACTACGCTTAATTTTTCCACCTGCATCATTCAGCACAAAGCCTTTTTGTTCTAAAAAAGTATTAAAGGTTTCAATCGTATTATATCCCTCTTTTAGGTTGTGCACACTTACCGTAAAGTGATTGAGGTAGTACCGATTATAAATAACCCATGCTGCATATTCACTCTCAACAGCAAGTGCTTTAAAATCCGATAAGGAAGGAAGGCGCCATAAGCTACTGTGCAAGAATTCATCCACTGCTGTGGCATCGTCCAAATCCAATGCATCCACCGGGTCAGAAGTTACCTCATTGGTATAGCTTAATAGGATTTGTTGTGCTTCTGCACTTAGATCATTCACCCTAAGTTCACTGATAAAAATGCGTGGATATTTTGGTTGTGGAGGAGCATACCAGTATGCATTCAATTTCTTTTCAGCAAAGAAATAATAATCCATTTTTGTATATCCATAATGCAAGAATATTTTTTCTAAGCTTTGTATGCCTAACTGTGGCACACCCATCGTACGAAATGCAATATGATCATTTTCTATATCATTTGCTTCTGTAATTAAGCCTTCAGCAATCATGGCATTTATGACACCATTTACATCCGGCACTCTGTTTCGGTATCGCTGCATTAATCCCCGCAAAACAAGTAATAAAGTATTTGAAGATTCCATTTGTAAAAATTAATATAAAGAAAATTTAAGACAATACAATAAGGTCTTTAGGACTATGGAATATGACTACTACTGCTCCTCAAAAAGGAGAAATAGGAGAGCGTGGCACTTATATTAATGTTCATGGGCCGCAAATGTACAATTACAATTCATTGAACCCGTCATTTACATGAGCATTTTATGATTAGGACAATCTTTGGACACAAAAACAACACTGCAATTTATTTATCCGCTATACAGATATGTACAAAAAAATACCAAAGTAATTGAGAATGACTGCAATAAAGAGCAAAATACCATAGAGGTAAAAAAACATAAGCAATAGAACAAGAATGTCTATAAAAGCATAACTTGTTTTAAGTGAGTTATCAATTTCTATAAACAGTAGCTTGTGGTTAAAATCATCAATCACATTAAATGAGCGAAACTTACTGCCATTACTTATGGCATCTCTCATATATGACTACTCCAAGTATGGGTGAAAAATGAGGGAGTCTCCAAACTTTCCTTTATTAGCAGTGGCAAGCGTTTCTTTGCCTTTCTACGAAGCGATGGAAGTGTGGAAATTAATTCTAATAATTGATTTTCCAAATAACTATCCTCCTTCACTGATTAGTAAATAAGTGCGCTCTTACTCGTTTTTAGTATGCGTCACGCATTGCCGATGCCCATTGGCCGTTTTTTATTGTTTAGCAAGAATACTGCGCTTCATGCAAGGCTTTAAAGCTTTTTTTCAATAATATATTTAGCTACATCTATCTCTATCGCTAAATGAGCATATATCCGCTTAAACGAGCATTTTCTTATTCTAACTCTTTGACCCATTTAAGTTCGCTTGCATCCATACCAGCAAAGCACTGACGCCATTTGTAAAACGTCTCCTTGCTTACTCCATATACTCTGGCAATATCTTCTACTGACTTGCCATTACCAAATTCCCTTAAAACAAAGGCAATCTGATTGTGATTAAATTTGATCTTCTTCATTGTATTGCGTTTCTCAAATTAACAAATTTTGTCTATCTGTAGAACGAACTATTTTTGGGAGGAGCTTATAACAAGAAGGTGCAAGACGAGGCTAGCAGTTTCTACTAACAATTTACAATATGTCTTAATAACTATCGGACTTGAAATTGTAACTGAACGACTAGTTTTTGATACGAGCAAATATGGAATGAACGAGTGCAATTGCCCAAATTGTAAAGTGAACATAGCATCTGAGGACTGGAGTTTCTTTAATGACTGGCACGAACAAAAAACAATGGCTTATCCTGCCCTTTATGTAATGTAGCGAGTGATATTCATCAATTCATACTTTCACCTGACTGGGGTTTTAGCGATTTAGGTTTTACATTTTGGAATTGGTCGGACTAAACTGATGAGCTCATTGCTGAGTGCATACAAAAATTAAGTTGCGACATTCCAATAGTTTATTCCCATATTTGAAAATAACGGACAACAAAGCATTCAGCAACATTTTGCAGCATGCCAAAAACCTATCAAAAAATTTGCTAACATTCATAGAGACATATAACATTACAAAGCCATACAACATCTCAATTGAATGAAATTATTCGATATAGATTGTCTTAACTTTCTGACTACATCCTCATTACCCGAAGGGGAAAATTAAAAGAAATAAAATCAGGATTTTATATGTATAGGAAATTATATTAAGTATCCAAACAATGTATTGTCCTTATTGATTTCTGTATAGTTTACTTGCTTTTCTTTCAACTTAATCAGTAAGCTTTTATAATCCGATTTAGATTGTAGCTCAATACCAATAAGTGCGGGGCCATTTTCTTTATTGGTTTTTTGCATGTATTCAAATCTTGTAATATCGTCTGTGGGGCCAAGTACATCGTTTACAAATTCTTTTAATGCTCCTGGGCGCTGTGTAAAGTTGATGAGGAAATAATGTTTTAAACCTTCGTACTGCAGAGATCTTTCTTTTATTTCCTGCATGCGGTCTATATCATTGTTGCTACCACTTACAATGCATACAATATTTTTTCCTTTTATGGTTGTTGCATAATGATCTAAAGCGGCTATGCTCAAGGCCCCAGCCGGTTCGACTACAATAGCATCTTCATTGTACAAACCGAGAATGCTACTACACACTTTTCCTTCGGCTACTAAGTGCATTTCATCAATAACAGATTTACAAATTTCAAAACTGATATCCCCTACACGCTTTACTGCTGCACCATCCACAAACTTATCAATAGTTGATAAGGTTACAGGAAAACCTGCATCCATAGCGGCTTTCATGGATGGAGCACCTTCGGGTTCTACACCAATAATTTTTGTATGTGGAGAATATGTTTTGATGTATGTACCAACTCCGGCACTCAGTCCGCCACCACCCACGGGTATAAAAATATAATCCGGTGCAGCAAGTTCTTCTAATATTTCTAAACCTACGGTGCCTTGTCCTTCTATAATTTTATAATCATCAAATGGTGGAATAAAGGTCATGCCATTTGCTGCGCAATATGCTTTTGCGGCCTGAGCACAATCATCAAAACTATCTCCAACTATTTTGATTGAAATGGCATCTTCTCCAAACATTTTAGTTTGACTTATTTTTTGTCCGGGTGTGGTTACGGGCATAAAAACGACACCCCTTACATGTAGTTGCTTACAACTAAAAGCAAAGCCCTGTGCATGATTGCCCGCACTGGCACATACTACACCTTTTGACAATTGATGTGTGGTGAGGCTGCTCATCATATTGTAAGCACCACGTATTTTATAACTCCGCACTACTTGCAAATCTTCTCTTTTTAAATAGACATTGCAGTTGTATTTTCTACTTAAATTTTGGTTGTATTGCAATGGCGTTTTATACACTACATTTTTTAGAGATGCTGCTGCTTGATGAATATGTAAAACCTGTTTGGTATGGGATATGTTATTCATATAAGATGCTACTTCATATATATATTTCTCTACTTACTTTCTTTACTATTAACGTGTAAAAAATCCTAAAGCGATTGACTCTATTGATTTTCAGGCCTTAGGCTTCTTACCGTTTTACCAGCCTGCCACATTTCACTTTCTCTCAATTCGTTTAATTCTTCTTCTAACTTTTCTCTATAATCCGGTTGAGAATTTGAGTCAATGGAGCGTTGACTTTCTTTGCCCGTGGCCACACTTTCATAGAGTTCATTAAACACCGGCAAAGTGGCATCTCTAAATTTTTTCCACCAGTCTAAAGCACCACGCTGTGCAGTTGTAGAGCAGTTTGAATACATCCAGTCCATACCATTCTCAGCCACCAATGGCATTAAAGATTGAGTGAGTTCTTCTACAGTTTCATTGAACGCTTCGCTGGGAGAATGTCCTTTGGAACGCAGTACTTCAAACTGAGCAGCAAAAATACCTTGTATAGCACCCATGAGTGTGCCTCTCTCTCCGGTTAAATCACTATACACTTCTTTCTTAAAATCTGTTTCAAACATATAACCACTACCCACTGCTATACCCAGAGCTATTACCCTATTCCAAGCATTGCCCGTGGCATCCTGATAAATGGCATAAGAGCTATTTAAACCACGCCCTTGCAAAAACATGCGACGAAGTGATGTGCCACTGCCTTTTGGTGCTACCAGAAAAACATCCACATCTGCCGGAGGCAATATGCCCGTTTGCTCATTGAATGTAATACCAAAACCATGTGAAAAATACAAAGCCTTGCCCGGTGTCAAATGCTGCTTTACTGTAGGCCATAAAGCTATTTGTGCAGCATCACTCAAGAGATAACAAATGATAGTACCCCTCTGTAGTGCTTCTTCTATTTCAAACAAAGTTTCTCCGGGTATAAATCCATCTGCTACTGCTTTATCCCATGTTTTACTATTGCGTCTTTGACCAATAATTACATGAATACCATTATCTCTTTGGTTCAATGCCTGACCAGGGCCTTGTACTCCATAACCTATTACCGCTACCACTTCTTGTGCCAATACTTCCTGTGCTTTAGAGAGTGGAAACTCTGTTCTTGTAACTACATTTTCCGAAACTCCGCCAAAATTTAATTGCGCCATTATATTTTTGTTTTTTATTGATGAAAATTTTTTTGCTTTGTGACTATATCTTTTATGATAGAAAATCATTCATTGCTTACATAGAAAATATGGAATCTTGTTCATTGAGGTATTCATTACCAATAGCCGAAGAGCCTGGTTCTCTGTATTCAAATTCTTGTAGTTTTTTATGAAAACCTTCACTATTTTTAATAATGGCAATTCTTGCACTTCGCACAAATTCTATAAGGCCATAAGGCTCTAAAATGGTAATAAGTTTATCCGTTTCTTCACGTTGTCCGGCTACTTCAAATATGGTATAGTCTTTTCTGATAACTACAGCTTTTGCCCCATGCTGGCTAAGCAATCTTTCTACTTTTACTTGCTCCGCAATGATGTCTGTAGGTACTTTATACATAGCCAATTCTTGCCAAATAATTTCTTCATTGGTATTGTAGTATGCTTTTAAAACATCTACTTGTTTTTCTATTTGTCGGCAAAGTTTGCGTACCAATTCCTCCGTTTCATTTATGAGAATGGTAAAGCGATGTACACTATCCACTTCGCTGGGCGATGTATTTAAAGAATCAATATTTATTTTTCTTTTTGAAAAAATGATTGCTATACGATTGAGCAGTCCAACTTGGTTTTCTGTGTAAACCGTAATAGTGAATTCCTTTTTTTGCATATGATTATTTTATTCTCATCCAAACCTTGGCTTCTTTTTATAATTCCTCTTTTGACAATACAATCTCCGCTACTCCCCTACCTTGTGGCACCATAGGAAATACATTATTTTCTTTGCCCACCATTACTTCAAGCAAATAAGTTTCGGTAGTTTCTAACATTGTTTGGAGCGCATTTTTTAGGTTTGTTCTATCACATACTCTTTGCCCTTGTATATTATATGCTTTTGCCAGTTGTACAAAATCAGGGCTTTGAATATCTACAAACGAATAGCGTTTTTCATGAAAGAGTTGTTGCCATTGGCGCACCATACCTAAAAACTGATTGTTGAGGATTAAAATTTTAATATTTGGCTTGAATTGCATAATCGTTCCCAACTCTTGTAAAGTCATTTGAAAACCACCATCACCAATAATAGCAATGGTTGTACGACAAGGATTGCCATAAGCAGCTCCAATGGCAGCAGGCAAGGCAAAACCCATAGTGCCTAAGCCACCGCTGGTTATATTACTTTTACTATGATTCATTTTTGAATAGCGGCAGGCTACCATTTGATGCTGACCTACATCAGTTACTATTGTGGCTTCACCATTTGTAAGTTCATTGAGTGTGTGGATGACTTCGCCCATTGTAAGTGAATCGGTAGTTGGAAATAATTCTGCCTGAATGCATGAGGCATTCTCTTTAGCCCTGTAATCATGAAATTGTGTAAGCCAAGAGGGGTAAGATTTTTTAAGTAGTAATGCAGTAAGCATAGGTAATACTTCTTTACAATCGCCCCATAGAGGTACTGTTGACTTTACATTTTTATCTATCTCAGCAGGGTCAATATCCAAATGAATAATTTTAGCCTGATGGGCATATTTGTCTAATCGACCTGTTACTCTATCATCAAACCGCATGCCCACAGCAATCAACACATCACATTCATTAGTCAACACATTTGGGCCATAGTTTCCATGCATGCCCAGCATACCTACTGATAAAGGATGATTGGTAGGAATAGCACCCATACCCATTATCGTCCATGCAGCCGGCAATCCTCCTTTTTCTATAAATGTTATAAATTCGTTTTCAGCTTTGCCGAGTATAACTCCTTGTCCAAATATGACAAATGGTTTTTCAGCTTCATTGATAAGTTTTGCAGCCTCAACTACATAAGTATTTCTTACTATTGGTTTAGGTCGATAACTTCTGATATGCTCACATTTTTCATACCCTTTGTATTCAAATTTTTGAAGCTGTGCATTTTTGGTGATGTCTATTAAAACAGGACCCGGTCTTCCACTACCTGCTATATAGAATGCTTTTGCCAATACCTGTGAAATTTCATTGGCATCCGTTACTTGATAGTTCCATTTTGTAACAGGAGTGGTAATATTGATGACATCCGTTTCTTGAAATGCATCCGTGCCTAAAAGATGAGCAAACACTTGCCCTGTAATGCATACAACTGGTGTAGAATCTATCATAGCATCTGCTAAGCCTGTAACGAGATTTGTAGCACCCGGCCCACTTGTGGCAAATACAACAGCTGTGCTTCCACTTGCTCTTGCAAAACCCTGAGCAGCGTGTATACCACCCTGTTCATGTCTAACCAATATATGTTTAATCTTATCTTTATAATCATATAGGGCATCATAAATAGGCATGATGGCACCACCCGGATATCCGAACAAAGTATGTATGCCTTCGGCAATCAAAGCCTCCAACACTGCTTCACTTCCTGTAAGGGTAGGCATTAATTTTTGTTCAATTAAATTTTCATTTGTTGCTACAAATTCCATTTTTCATTTTTTTAAAACATCCACAGTATATATAGTCATTTGTATAATTTTATCATCAAGATGATATTTTATATTTCGTCTGTAACACAGCCTTGACCAGCATCTTTTACAGATAAAGCGTATTTGTATAAAACTCCTTTTGTTACTTTTAGAGTAGGCTGCTTCCATTTACTTTTTCAGATCGGAAGAGCACACGTCTGA
>CALAGJ010000043.1 GCA_937892395.1 uncultured Parafilimonas sp. | reverse complement strand
ATTGTTTTAGTGTTATTGTTGTTAGCAATCATAGCATTTTCAACGGAAAAAATTTCAGTTGATGTGGTTGCCATGATTTGTGTAATTACTCTGGTCTTGACAGGAATTATTGATGCAAAAGAGGCATTTGCCCCATTCGGTAGTGATTTTTTAATAATGTTAGCCTCGATATTTATAGTTACTGGGGCTATAGACCAAAGTGGCATTTTGGAGGCAATGTCAACTAAGTTACTTCGTGAAGGAAAGACTGGCAGACGCAGGTTGATGCTTCCAATCATGTTTGTGACTAGCATTTTTTCTGCATTTATGAACAATACAACTGTCACTGCACTTATGGTCAACCCGGTAATGGCTGTAGCAAGAAGAGCAAATATCAGTTTTTCAAAAGTTTTAATGCCTGTGGCTTTTGCCAGTATAGTAGGTGGCACCTGCACACTCATTGGCACTTCAACAAATGTGGCTGTAAATGCCTATTTAGAAAAGAACGGATATCCAACTCTTGGCATGTTTGATTTTGTTATACTGGGTGTTATTATGGTTATTTTGACAATTGTATTTTTTGCCCTCATTGGTCACCGCTTGTTGCCAAAAAGAGGATCGGAGGAAAATGTAAATAACTATGGTGTTCGTTCCTACCTCAGTGAAATTGTTATCAGACACAACTCATCTCTTATTGGTCAAGTTGTACATGAAAGTGATTTAAGTAAAATGGGCTTTGAGGTTTTGGGAATAATTAGGGATAAACGTCAGTTTGCACCGGGTCCGAATATGAACTTTAGCGATGGCGATCTTGTACTTGTAAAAGGAGATGTAAAAAATCTTGTCAATGTAAAAAATGCAAAAGGTATTGATATCATGGCAGATGCTTTAAGTTTTTACGATCAGGGGGTTGATTTATTAAAATTAAAAGAAGTAGTTATTGCAGGACGTAGCGATCTTGCAGGTAAAACAATTGGAGAAATAGATTTTCGTAGAAGATATGGAATGCTTGTAGTGGCTATAAACAGAGAAGGGCAACATATAGTAAATGCAATAAAAGACTATAGTTTAGAGGTGGGTGATATGCTGCTTGTACAGGGTTCTGAAGACTCTTTTAATAATCTTGGAAGCCATCATGACATGGTAGTACTTGGTGAGCATACCGCTCCTGTTAGAAATTTAAAAAAGGGTTATTTGACTATTGGCTTATTTCTCGTTGCAATTATTCTTGCTTCTTTTAGTATTATACCTACGGGTATTGCATTCCTGTCTGCAGCAGTACTGGCTATGCTTACAAAAAGCATCAGGCCCGAAGACGCTTATAATAACATTGAATGGAGACTTTTAGTGCTTATAGCTGGTATGACCGCCTTTGGCACTGCAATGACAAATAGTGGCGCAGATAAATATCTTGCTGAAATTGTTGTTGATATTTGTAAACCTATTGGAGTAAATGGTATTTTTCTTGGTTTTATGATACTCACTGTTATACTAACACAACCCATGAGTAATGCTGCTGCTGCATTGGTTGTACTTCCAGTAGCCTTGAGTTCAGCGGAGACTTTACACGTAAATCCAATGACCTTTGCGATAGGCGTTATGTTATCTGCTTCTGTATCACTTATTACACCTTTTGAGCCATCTTGTATTCTAGTATATGGCCCTGGTAAATATAAATTTTCCGATTTTGTAAAGGTGGGTGGTATTGTAACAATTCTTATGATGATTGTTATTTATTTTGGAGTACCTATGCTATGGCCATTTTAAAATAGCTTGTACAAACATTTGAGCCAGATTCTTTATTTCAAAGTCAAATAAAGAATCTGGCTTATTTTTTTTGCTTAGGTCTTTTCAACCAAAAGCCTTTCACAAACAAGATGGCTTAGGGTTTCTTTTGGATGCTTTTCATAGCTTAATAACATTGATCCATCAAAAGGCTCAGCTGATTTTACTTTTACTACTAACCCTAATCGTATTTGTTTACTGTTTAGAAATTTTAAAAAATCATCAGAAGTATTAAGAACAGCTATTATTGTTACTGTTTCATTTTCCTTACAATCACTTAGTTTATTATATCCTCTCCACATCATCTTGCCGTGTTTGTCAGGTATGGGAGATCCATGTGGATCAATTTTTGGATAACCTAATAACTCATCCATTTTTGCAAAAAAAGGGGCAGATTGTATATGCTCTATTTGCTCTGCAATGTCATGCACCTGCTCCCAACCAAATCCCATTTTTTCTACAAGATACATTTCGGCAAGCCGATGCTTCCGTATGATTAATGCTGCTTCCTTTCTTCCTTTTTCAGAAAGCTTTAATGGCTTATAACTTTCATAATGTACCAACTTGTTTGCTGCCAACTTTTTCATCATACTTGTTACGGTCGGCATTTTTATACCCAAGCGCTTGGAGAGTTCATTTACATTAACTTCCCCATGCTCATTTTCCAGAGAAAACAAGGCTTTCAAATAATTCTCTTCTGCTAAGGTATGCATGGGGTAAAAATAATGATAGCCATTAACTTTCCATATTTCGAAAGTTTATTTTAAAATATTTTTTTGTTAGATTCATCTAACATTATACTTTTGCCCCATAAACAAATAAATAATGCGCAGCAAATTCCTATCAATTCATATTACCCTTTTTGTATTAATGGCATTGATGCATAGTAATGTATTTTGTCAGGCAGCTACGCTGAAAGGGGTAGTAAAAACAGGCGCTCAACCAATAGCTAATGCAACAGTGTCTATGGTAAATGATGCTTACAATACCATTACCGATTCAATGGGTTTATTTCTGATAAAAGATTTACCGGCTGGCAGTTTTAGAATAGTGATAAATGCAATTGGCTTTGAAAAATTTGAACAAATAGTATCCATAAAAGAAAATGAAAATAAACTACTACAAATAGAGCTTTCATCACACATAAATGCACTTCAAGATGTAGTCATTTCTGGTACTATGAAGCCTGTGTCAAAGTCAGAGAGTCCTGTGCCTGTAGAAGTATATTCCGCCCGCTTTTTTAAGTCAAACCCTACCCCATCCATATTTGATGCCATGCAAAATATAAATGGTGTTAGGCCACAAATAAATTGCAATGTTTGTAACACCGGAGACATTCATATCAATGGTTTGGAAGGCCCATATACGATGATATTGATAGATGGAATGCCCATAGTGAGTGGGCTATCAACTGTGTATGGTTTATCAGGTATTCCTCAGTCATTAATAGAAAGAGTAGAAGTAGTCAAAGGGCCTGCATCTACGCTTTATGGTAGCGAAGCAGTAGGTGGCCTTATCAATGTTATCACTAAAAAAACAACTAATGCACCATTATTTTCGACCGACATTTTCTCAACAAGTTGGGGTGAGATAAGTGCAGACATTTCCACAAAATTCTCTACAGGAAAAAAAGCAGAATCCTTACTTGGTATAAGTTACTATAATTTTCAAAACAAGATTGATAATAACCATGACAACTTCACAGATCTGACACTTCAGAACAGAATATCAATATTTAATAAATGGAATTTTCAAAGAAAGCAAAACCGTATTTTTTCAATTGCAGAACGATATGTATATGAAGATAGATGGGGTGGTGAAATGAACTGGTCAAAAAAATACAGGGGTGGGGATAGTATTTATGGAGAAAGTATTTATACCAGTAGGTGGGAGTTATTTGGCACTTATCAATTACCCATAAAAGAAAAAATGCTTTTACAGTTTAGCTACAACAGTCATGATCAAAATAGTTATTATGGAAACACTCCATATTTTGCACTACAAAATATTGCCTTTGGTCAATTAGTTTGGGATAAGACTCTAAAAAATAATGACCTTTTAGTTGGTGCATCATTTAGATATACTTGGTATGATGATAATACACCTGCAACATTTTCTAGTAATCAAAATGGCGGTAACGAGCCATCAATAACTAAGCTACCAGGAATATTCATACAAGATGAAATTAGTCTTAATGATCAAAACAAATTACTAGTAGGTATGCGCTATGACTATAATTCAATACATGGTAATATCCTTACACCCCGTATAAATTATAAATGGAGTTCTCATAATAAAAGAAATGTACTTAGAATAAGTGTGGGAAATGGATATCGTGTAGCCAATGTATTTACAGAAGACCATGCAGCACTTACCGGTTCAAGACAGGTTGTATTTCTTGAAGACCTCAACCCAGAAACATCATGGAATGGAAATATCAATTTTACAAAAAAAATATATACCAAAAATGCTACTTATATTGGTCTTGATTGGGCAGCTTTTTACACCTATTTTTCAAATAGAATTATTGCAGATTATGAATCAGATCCAAATAAAATTATTTATGATAATTTAAAAGGTTATGCAGTTTCTAAAGGTATATCTGTCAATGTAGATATTGCATTTATAAAAGGTTTGAAACTCTTAGCAGGAGCTACTTTGATGGATGTATCTTATACAGAAAATAAGGTTAAAACAAGACAATTATTTACTGAGAAGTTTACTGGTGTATGGTCATTGGGTTATACTTTTAAAACAACTGGCTTATCTATAGATTATACAGGAAATGTTTACAGCCCCATGCGCTTACCTTTATTAAATAATACAGATCCCCGTAGGGAATATTCACCTTGGTGGAGCATACAGAATATACAATGCACAAAAAGGTTTTCAAATAAAATTGAATTATATGGCGGCATAAAAAATCTGTTAAACTGGACACCCAACAAAGGCAATCCTTTCATCATAGCTAGAACAAATGATCCATTTGATAAAGATGTACAATTTGATTCAGATGGACAAGTTATAGCAACAGCCAATAATCCTTATGCACTTAGTTTTGATCCATCGTATGTATATGGCCCCAATCAAGGCATAAGAGGGTTTTTAGGATTTAGATATAGTTTTAATTAATGAAAAAATGGACTGGCAAGATCTACAAAAGCCTATTGGGGTTAGCTGCATTTTTACCATTGCCCGTGTTTGCACAATTAAATAATTATTCTTTTGAAGAGATAGATAGTATAGAAAAAACGAATCCAAAATTTATTGTAGTATTCATCCACACGGATTGGTGTAAATATTGCCAGTCAATGATGCATACAACACTACAGAATGAGCAAGTAATTGAAGTACTAAATGAGCATTTTCTCTACACTGCTTTGGATGCAGAATTTAAAAATGATATCGTTTTCAATCATCATCGTTTCCATTATATGCCAAGCGGATACAATACAGGTACACATGAGTTAGCAACTGCCTTGGGCACAATAAATGACAAACTTAGTTTTCCTACGATTTGTATTTTAAATAGGCATTATGAAATAATATTTCAACATGCATCTTTTATTCTTGCAGATGATTTATTGAGCATATTAGAACAAACATTACTCACAGAATAATCATAAATGGTTGTCTAAAATTATTACTATATTGCAAGATACCAATCATTCATCTTGATTAATTTATCTAAAAACATATTGACCATATAGCTACATTTGGAAAGAAATATTTCATTACATGAGTTCCATAGTAAACTGTGTAGCATACAGACAGGGTAAAAAATTGGCTGACCTAAACTTGAGCAGTGCCAAGAAAATTTTACAGGAGCCGGATGTATTTGTGTGGATAGGAATGTATGCCCCTTCTGAAGAAATGCTACGGGTGGTACAAGAAGAATTCAACCTGCATGAACTTGCTATTGAAGATGCAGCACATGCACACCAGCGACCAAAAATAGAATTGTATGGTAACACTATTTTTATGGTGTTGCGTACCGCACAAATTAATCATACCACTCAAGTGACAGAGCAGGGTGAAACCCATTTTTTTATTGGTGTAAATTTTATTCTCACCATTCGTCATGGCTCTTCTATTCCATATACTGAAGTAAGAAAAAGATGCGAAGCTACTCCCGATTTATTGAGTAAAGGCCCGGGTTTTGCAGCTTATGCTATTATGGATTCTATTGTTGATCAATATTTTCCTGTTATTGAAATATTAGAAGAAGAGCTCATAAAAGTAGAAGAAAAAATATTTGATGAAAAGCCCAGCAGGGAAACTACAGAACAAATTTATAATCTGAAAAGATCACTTATTCGCATCAAGCAATCCATAGCACCATTGCCTGATATCTGTAATAAACTCATGCGCTTCGACTATGTATTAGTACCCGAAGATATACGTCCATATTTTAGAGATGTAATGGATCATACACAGCGCATTAATGAAATGATGGACAATGCAAGGGAATTGGTAACTGCCGCTTTAGAAGCCAATTTTAGTTTAACATCAATAGCACAAAGTGAGGTGTCCAAAAAATTTGCAGGATGGGCTGCCATCATTGGTGTGCCTACAATGGTGGCGGGCATTTATGGTATGAATTTTAAGGAGATGCCAGAATTAAGTTGGCATTATGCCTATCCGACGGTACTCATTTTTACTTTTGGCTTATGCATTGTTTTGTATATTTTTTTTAGAAGAAGTGGGTGGTTGTAGTTTCTCTAATATCCGTCTGGTAACCTTATACAAACTTTCTACTCCCTTATTTTACCATAAAGCTGCTAGTATCATAGTATTTGCAAAAAAAATTACATTATGCAATAAGTGTAGCAGATTGTAATAGCCAGCAGATAAAATTTATAATAAAGTTTATTAACTACAAACAGTAAAGCAGCTCACTTCCTCATTGCCTTATAAGCATTGATTAAACCATTTGTACTGCTATCGTGTGCATTCACCATTTCTTTTGATTCTAATTCTGGCAGAATGGAATTGGCAAGCTGTTTACCAAGCTCTACACCCCATTGATCAAAGCTGAAAATATTCCAAATAATACCTTGTACAAATATTTTGTGTTCGTATAATGCAATCAGGCTACCAAGTGTAGATGGAGTAATCTGTTTTAATAGGAATGAGTTTGTTGGTTTATTGCCATTAAATACTTTGAAAGGAAGAAGCGTTTTTATTTCTTCTTTTGATTTTCCCGCATTTATCAACTCATCTTTTGCCTCCTGCTTATTTTTTCCTCTCATCAAAGCTTCGGTTTGGGCAAAGAAATTACTAAGGAGTTTTATATGATGATCACCAATTTCATTATGACTAATGGCTGGAGCTATAAAATCGCAGGGTATAATATGTGTACCTTGATGTATTAATTGATAAAATGCGTGCTGACCATTGGTACCCGGTTCACCCCATATTACAGGGCCAGTTGTGTATTGTACTTCGTTGCCAGTACGATCTACACATTTACCATTACTTTCCATATTTCCCTGTTGAAAATATGCGGCAAAGCGATGTAGATATTGGTCATAGGGAAGAATGGCTTCACTTTGGGCTTTGAAAAAATTTGTGTACCAAATGCCAAGTAGTGCCATAATAACAGGAATATTTTTTTCCATCTTCTCCTGCTGAAAATGAATGTCAGCCTGATAAGCACCATCTAACAATGATTCAAAATTTTCATAACCAATGGTAAGTGCAATAGAAAGCCCAATAGCACTCCATAAAGAATATCTTCCTCCTACCCAATCCCAAAATTCAAACATATTTTGAGGATGAATACCAAACTTAACCACCTCTTTTTCATTCGTACTCAATGCAGCAAAATGAGCAGCAATATGATGTTCATCTTTTGCATGATTTAAAAACCATTGCCTTGCAGTGAAGGCATTAGTCATCGTTTCCTGTGTTGTAAATGTTTTAGAAGCAATTAGGAACAATGTTTCATCTGGCGTAATTTTTTTGAGTGTTTCAGCTATATGTGTACCATCCACATTACTGACAAAAAATGTTTGAATATTTTCTTTCCAATATGGCTTCAAAGCTTCAGTTACCATCACTGGACCTAAATCACTACCACCAATACCAATGTTTACAATATATCGAATTGGCTTGCCTGTATAACCCTTCCATTGGCCACTATGCACTGCCTCACAAAAACCTTTCATTTGATGCTGTACTTTCTTTATATCCGGCATTACATTTTTACCATCAATGAGTACGGCTTCATGCCCCTTATTTCTTAGTGCAGTATGCTGTACTGCCCTTCCTTCAGTTTCATTAATTTTTTCTCCGGCAAATATTGATGTTATGGCTTTTTGTAGCTCACATTCCTCAGCTAATTGAAAAAGAAGTTGGAGTGTTTTATCTGTAATAATATTTTTTGAATAATCAAAAATGATATCATTTAAGGAAAGAGAATATTTAGAGAATCTATCAGTATCATTATCAAAAAGGGTACGCATTTGCATACGCATCATTTCTTCTTTCTGATGCTTCTTAAGCAACATCCAAGCTTGTGTGTAGGATGGGTTTATTTTTGGTAACATTAATATATTAAATTTCAGCAAATAAAAAGCATTTGTATTTTTGTACACAAATGCTTCTTGATGGTATTATAGAATAATTTATAAAATACCAAAACTATCTTTTGGTAATCAATTCGTCAATAAATTCAAATTATTTACACTTTCACCCCTTTCATATACACCGCATTTGCTTCTGCACTTTTCATAGGAGTACTATCTTCCCATTTTTCTTGCTCCACATGAAAATATTCCATTCCGCATTTTTTTGCAATTGGAAGTATCGTCTTAAAATCGATGGCACCGGTACCTAAGTTGCAGGAAGCATCTTTATTTGCAGCGTCCACATTTTTCGAACGATCTTTTATATGACAGAGTTTAAAACGATTCTTATTATTCTGTATCCACTGTATAGGATCTTGACCTGCAGTAACTACCCAATACATATCCATTTCAAAATCCACCAATGTGGGGTCTGAAAATTTCATCATTACATTTTGTGGCAATTCCCCATCTGTTATTTTAAAAGAATAGTCATGATTATGATAGGCAAAACGTAGTCCATTCTTTTTGCATATTTCCCCCTTTGCATTAAAATTATCTGCGGCTTTTTTATAATCATCTATGGATTTCTGTGGCCCAAGCCAGGGGCATATCAAATACTTTGCGCCTACAGATGCTGCATCTGCAGCTGTTTGTTCAAAATTTTTAGAAATATCGCAATGTGCAGAAGGCATAGATAAGCCCAAATCATCCAGATGCTTTTTAAATTCTAAGGGTTTCATACCCCAGAAAATGGTTTTACCTAAATCGCAACTTTCAATTTGCTTGTAGCCATATCCTGACAACTGTTTTAATACGCTTGCAGCATCTTTTCCCATATCGTCTCTTACGCTCCAAAGTTGTATGCCAAAAGCTATTTCTTTTTTTCTTTCTTTAGATGCAAATAGTTTGCTGCTACTGATTAATCCACCCATTGATAACAATGCAGATGTTTGCAAAAAATGACGTCTTGAACGATGCATATTATTAATTTTATGATGATGTAAGTTTTACTTTTTTTGCTATTTGTAGGGCAGCTGCTTTCCCTGTTTCTGCACCTCCTTGCATATATCCCCAAAAGTCAATACTACAATGCTCTCCGGCAAAGTATAAATTATCAACAGGTAAGATTTGCTTACCGCAGATTGTGGTGTATTGGCCTTTGAGGTAGCATGTATAAGATGCCTTGGTATACTCATAAGTTGGCCATACCATTCTCACTGCTTTATTATTATAATTTTCAGTGGCGCCAGGCAAAGCATCATTTAAAAGTGGTAGATGAATATCAACCTGATCCTGCAAAGATCCATCCCCCAAAATAACTGCTTCATTTCCACCTTTGTAAATGGTTAAACTACCCACTTTTCCAGGTTGTAGTAGTGAACTATCCCATCCACCTTGCAGTTTAGTATCCGTTAAGTAATCACCGCTTAAACCATTGTTGTTCCAATATCTTTCTTTAAAGCCAAGGACCAATTTTGAATTATTGCCATAGCCATGTGTATTTATAACTTCTTTTTTCCAAGCGGGTAGATCAACATCTAATTCCACATTTCTCAAA
>CALAGJ010000042.1 GCA_937892395.1 uncultured Parafilimonas sp. | reverse complement strand
ACGAGTTGCTGCTTTAGGATGATGCAGAGGCAGGATGCCAACTAATCTATATATTAATTTTTAGCACATCTCCATTTCCCTTATTTTTAGCTTTCAAATACTGCTGGTATGCCTGACTCAAATGGATTTTGGAATAATATTTTTACATTTATTTCAACAGAAACAAACCCCTGGATTGTAACTGCTATCATTGGCGCTATTACAGCCCTGTGGGCTTTCTATAAATTTAGATATGAACAGAAATTAGAGAAATTTAAAGAAGCATATACCAATTTATTTGTAGAGGATAAACAGCAAAAACTTTCTGCTATTGCCACATTGGGCGTTTTTAAAAGAGACCCATTATTTGAAAAACATACCATTGATGTATTGATTAGTAAACTTTATACAGAAACAGATTATGATATAACTAATGCTATTGGCAATGCATTGATACAGTTTAGTAATAGAAGAGAACTAATCTACATTGCCTCAGAAGTTTTAGACATTAATAGAAATTTTCATGTACAGGCTAAACCTTATGAATTTATGGCAGCAGATTTAGATAAGGCATGGGGCAGGATGCAGCGTATAAGAAATAATTTTTATGAATATACACCTGGCACTACAGAGCAGGAGCAAAGTATAAATAAAGAAATTACCAATAGCATAAGGTCTGATAAATATCGATTGCCTGAGAAAGCAGTGATTACAGAAACGGAACAAAAAATTCTAAAAGAATTTACGGCCATCAATAGTAAAAATTTATATGAAGTGCTTTGGGGCAAGCAAATAACTGCCGATACTTACGGCCGCATCATTCGTAGGGCGGCAAATATGCAGTTCAATTGGTCGCTGGTATTTTTTGATTATCTTTATAAAGCTTTAATACTTTGGGATTTTAAGATTTATGGAAAGAGATTTTCAGTTTATATGTATCAAAACACATTCTCTTATTCTACGCTGGCAGATTTTAAAACCTATAAGATAGAAATTTTAAGAAGTGCATTGTCTAATGCTGTTATTGCTGATATCGATTTCAATAATGTTAGAATTTATGATAGTAATTTTATGAGTGCAGGTGTTTATAATTGTGTTTTTAATAAAGGAACTATCGAAAGAAGCTTTTTTACAAGAGCAATTTTTGATACGGTTACATTTCGCAATATTCATTTTGAAGATATTTTTTTTATGAATGTAACTTTGAAAAATTGCAAGTTCGAAAATTGTACAGGTATTGATGCACCAAGTTTTTATTATGCTGTATATGATTCGGCTACATTTCTATCTTTTCATCAAGAGTTACAACAACAGCTCAATAATGTAAACTTGGAACAGCTTTACATTGATAAAGTAAGAAATTCCAAACTGTATGATTCGGATAAGGAAGAGCTATTGAGTCAAATATCATCTAAACCCAACTAAGCTTACAAGGAAAAATTTTTAGATTTTAAAAATCGATTCTTTCATTCATCCTTTTTTATTTTCCGCGTAGCGGAATGTATAGTTCTTTGCTAAAAATTTGATATGCAATCTACATTTTTATTGCGTTCAGCACTCGCTATCGTATTGCTTACACATGGAGTGCCCGGTGTATTTGATGGTAGCATCAATGATTTTGGCAATTTGTATCTAAATGAAGTGGGCTTTGCCCCTTTTGGTTTATACATAGCATGGTCTATCAAGATATCTCATATTATTTGTGCTGGGTTATTGCTTTTCAATAAGTATATCATACCAGTGGGAATTGTTACAATTTTTATTCTGATTGCTGGTATCATATTAGTGCATGCACCAGAAGGATGGTATGTAGTAGGAGGGGGAAGAAATGGTGCTGAATATAATTTTGTACTGATAGCCATGCTACTTACTGTAATGTTCCCAGATGGCTTTGGTAGCTATATCAAAAAGATATCTAATACCTTTAAAAGAAAATAAAGTAAACATGTTGTTTGTTAAATATCCCTACTTTATGTTTTAAATGGTTTTATGGTTTAGAGCGTTTATTAGGTTTGCTGCATGATGCAGAAAAATCTGAATAAATGGTTATTGATAGCTACTGTTTTTTTATCACTACTTAATTCTTTTTATAAGGCAGATGCACAGGGTTATAATCCAGAAACATTGGACAAAGATGCCATTAGATTTTATGATAAAGCAGTAGAATACTTACAAGTGGGTTCAATTTCTGAGGGGGAAGCGATGCTCAGAAAAGCATTAGATGCAGATCCCAATTATGCAGATGCCTGGCTCTCACTCAGTGGCGTACTCGGAGAGTCAAAGCGATATCAAAATGCGGTTGATGCTTTTAATAAAGCTTGGAAAATTGATACTTTGTATGCTGCCTATTATTTATTACCCTATTCTATTAACCTTGCCGGTATGGGCAATTTTGAGAAAGCTGCTGATGCGGTAAATCGTTTTATGGCTTTACCAAAATTGGGAGAAAATAGTTTGAAGGCCGCAAGATATAGATTGAATACTTATCAGTTAGCCATAGCAAATAAATCAAAAAATAGCGACATCAATTATGTGTTTAACCCTCAAAATTTGGGGGATAGTGTTAATACGCCCAGTGCAGAGTATTACCCTTCGTGTACTATTGATGATAGTGTGCTGGTATTTACCAGAAGAATGGAAGGTATAAGAGAGGATTTTATAAAAACCACAATAACAAAATCGGGCTATGCAAAGGCCAATGCTATAGAGGGTAGCTTAAACCAAGAACCTTCAAAAGGTGCTATCAATATTTCTCAAGATGGAGATTGGCTGCTTTTTGCAGGAAATTTTTCCGGAAAAGGAGAAGGTAATTTTGATATCTACATTTCATATAGTACTCCACAAGGCTGGAGTGAACCTTTTAACCTTGGACCAAATGTCAATACGGAATATTGGGAAAGTGGTCCATCTTTAAGCCCAGATAAACGAGACTTATATTTTAGTAGTACGAGCCCAGATGGATTTGGTGGTAGTGATCTTTATGTATCACATATACAAAGTAACGGACGCTTTGGCCCTGCTTATAATTTAGGTGCATCCATCAATACAATTGGCGATGAACTGGCCCCTTTTATTCATGCAGACAATCAAAGTTTATATTTTACTTCAAATGGATTACCTGGTTATGGTGGTACTGATTTATTTGTTGCAAGAAGGCAATCAGATTCTACTTGGTTTGTACCAGAAAATTTAGGATATCCCATCAATACCATTGACAATGAAGGGAGCCTTTTTGTATCTGCAAATGCAGAAACAGCCTATTATGCCAGCGATAGGGCAGATAGCCGCGGCTCTCTGGATATCTATCGTTTTCAATTGCCAAAGCATGCACAACCTCTCAAAACATTTTATATAATGGGGTTGGTTAAAGATGCTATAACCGGAAAACCACTTCCTTCTTTAGTAGAATTATCAGAGGATAGTACACAGCGTGTGGTCAATAAATTGCAGACCGATGAATCGGGTTTTTATTTTATAACATTGCCCGTAGGGAAAAATTATACGTTTACAGTAAACAGAAAAGGATATTTATTCTATAGCAGTAGATTTAATATGATAGACAATGCTACAGATACCGTTTTCAGAAATGATATTTTATTAAGTCCTCTACAAGCAAATGCTACACTGTCTTTAAAAAATATTCAATTTGCCGTAAATGCTGCTACACTGGAGCCAGTAAGCCTTATTGAACTTAAAAAACTGCTTACACTTATGGTAGAAAACCCTTCTATGAATATTCAAATCATAGGTCATACAGATAACACAGGTAGTGCAGCCGCCAATAAAATTTTATCTGAAAGTAGGGCCAAATCTGTAGCGGCATATCTTGCTGCAAACGGAATCTACCCCAAAAGATTACAATGGATAGGGCTTGGAGATACCCAACCTTTGCAGGACAATAACACACCCCAAGGCAGAGCAATGAATAGAAGAACTGAAATAAAAATTTTGAATTTGTAACCCCTTGTTAAAAAAATGCACATTAACAACATTTTTTAATATTACATGTAATGAATTATTCAATTTTACGTCATAAAGAAAACTCAAAAAGTGGAAAGAGAACTCATAATAACAGTATCTGCTAATAAATTTGTAAAACAAGAATTATTGGATAAAGTGGTTACATTACAATGCATTTTTCCAACTATTGAAAGCTATCGTGTATTCAAATCCTGCCATGAAGTATTCGATATAATGAGAGGCCGAAAAATACGCAACCCATTTACCCTTAGAAAAATTTTCAGAAAAGGCGCCACAACAAAGACACATCATTACCTTATCAATTTGAATTAGAAGACTGATGTCTTGCTGCTTTACTCGCAATATGTTTTTTTTGAATCACTGTTTCTACTGGTAGGTTTTCAATTTTTGATTCTAACCAGCTAATAATATCTAAATATAAAAATGATTTTTTTTCGAGTGAATCGTTTTCATATTGTTTTAGTTCATTTCTTAAAGTTTCAAATGCAGGCAATGCTTGGTGCAGATCTATGGTAAATGCATGCTTTAAAAACGCAAAAACTGCTTCTTCCACAGCACCTAAATGCTCCATTTTTGCCATAAATCTATACACAGATTTGAATAAATATTCTATCAATCTTTCATTCCCTAACTCATAGTGTGCTATTAGGTGAAGTAATCTGGCATAGCATTGCAAATCACTTCGCAAATCTGTTTTACGGTTTATGATTTTTTGCAAATAATCTATGGCACTTTCATTATCCCCACTACCAAAATAAAGTGATGCTATCTTGTAGTACAATACCAAAGTTCTATAGCTGTCAATGCTTCTGGAATAGTTGGAAATAAAATTTTCGATGTCAGTCACTAAAAACAATCCTTCCGAAAATTTTCCTTGCAGGAAATAATTATTGATTGCAGATTGATAATAGTAAAGATGAAACTGCACTACATCATTCCTGTGCCTTAGCTTAATCTCTTTTGTAAAAACCTGTTTGTATTCCTGAAGAGTAAGTGTAAATTTTTCCTGATGTCTTAGTACATACAAAGCCGTTAATAGATTGTGATATCCTTTTAAGTATTGTGTTTTTTCTACAGGTGCAAGATCTTTATTTGTTTCAAAGAGCCGTACCCATTTTTGTGCATGCTTATAATAGAGTAAAAAATCTTCCTGAATATAGGCATACCAGCAGTAAGCCTGGCAAGCATACAATTGCTCATAAAAAGAATCTGGTGCATCAAGCGCTTGCTTTGCACTAACAAAAAATGTTTTAATCTTATGCTGCTCTTCTTTATTTCTGCTATGACCAAAACTAATGAACCAGTTATAAAGATGCAATGCCAGATTACTCCATAAGCCACTACGTGTTATGGGTTGTATAATTGTATTAAAGTCATCCGTTAGACTTTGTGCCCTGTCTTTGAAACTTCTTGTAATATGTAAACCCTCAATTTTCTTCTCAAAATTTATGGTCTGTAGTACATAAGTATGGTGGTGATACTTCAGGGCAGTTTGCTTCAACTTGTCTAAGACTTTCAATGCCTGTTGGTAGAGTGCCTTATTGTACAGTATCCTTGCATTACCCATTTGTTCTTGAAAAATAATATCAATATCATTGGTATCAGGGCTCTGCCTCAGCGCATGTAAAATTTGTTTGTATAAATGTGCTTTAAGGTTGGGCAATTGCGCTTTATTAAAAATACCTTTCTTGCTTAGCAACAATTCATCTTGGTATTCTTCCATTGCATCCATTGCATTAAAAAGCTGTACAATTTTTAATTCAATTTGGGCACTATGCCTGTTCGCAAATAATTTGAATAAGCGTTTTTCTGACTTATCTAATGATTTAATCAATAAGAAAACCTCGTCGTAACTTCTGTTGGACATCGTATAAATAATAGCTTAAAACCATTTACAGTATTGACTTTTGCAAATATTCACTTCGTTTTTATATACCCTATTTCAGTAAAATATGATTTTACAAAACTACCATACGCCAATAGGTTTGCTTTGTAAGATGTTTTTATAATTCATTTTACTGCAAATAAAAAGAATATGAGTAAAGATAAAGTGTACATATTTGATACTACCTTACGGGATGGTGAACAAGTACCCGGTTGTAAGTTGAATAAAACTGAAAAAATTGAATTAGCATTAGCTTTAGAAAACTTGGGAGTAGATATTTTGGAAGCAGGATTTCCAGTAAGTAGCCCTGGGGATTTTGATGCAGTAAGAGAAATTACAAAAGTTGTAAAGGATATAACTGTTGTAGCTTTAAGTAGAGCCGTAAAAAATGATATTGAAGTAGCAGCAGATGCGCTTCGCTTTGCAAAAAGACCACGCATTCACACTGGTATTGGTACATCAGATTATCATATTAAAGGAAAATTTAATAGCACCAGAAATGAAATATTACAGCGTGCTGTTCAATGCGTACAATGGGCAAAAAATTTTGTAGACGATGTAGAGTTCTATGCAGAAGATGCGGGCCGTACAGATAATGAATATTTGGCCAGAGTTACAGAAGCTGTTATTAACGCAGGTGCAACCGTTGTCAATATTCCAGATACAACAGGTTATTGTTTGCCACACCAATATGGTGAGAAAATGGCCTATCTCAGAAATAATGTGCCCAATATTGACAAAGCCATATTGAGCTGTCATTGTCACAATGATTTAGGTTTGGCTACAGCCAATTCAATAGCAGGTGTTATGAATGGGGCAAGGCAGATTGAATGTACCATCAATGGACTGGGGGAGCGTGCCGGAAACACCTCATTGGAGGAATGTGTCATGGTACTTAAGCAGCATGCATATCTTGGTTATTCTACTAACATAAAATCAGAATTACTCAACCCATTAAGCAGGCTAGTCAGTGATACCATGCGTATGCCCGTACAGCCAAATAAAGCCATTGTTGGTAGTAATGCATTTGCCCATAGCAGTGGTATTCATCAAGATGGATTTTTAAAAGATGCCATTACATACGAAATTATTACCCCAGAAAGTGTAGGAGCCGAAGGAAGTAAAATTGTACTTACAGCCAGGAGCGGCCGAAGCGCTTTAGCATATCGTTTTCAAAAGTTGGGTTATGCATTTAATAGAGATGATGTTGATACTTTATACAAACAATTTTTACAAGTGGCAGACAGTAAGAAAGAAGTCAATAATGATGATCTGATTGTAATGGCAAAATCTTATGAGTCAACCGGAATAGCAATATAAATATGGGTAAAACATTATTCGAAAAAATATGGGATCAACATATCGTCAAAATAATTGACAATGGTCCAGTAGTATTGTATATAGACAAGCATCTTATACATGAAGTTACGAGTCCGCAGGCCTTTAATGGAATGAATAAAAGGGGTATAAAAGTATTTCGCCCCTTACAAACCATTGCCACAGCAGATCATAATGTACCCACTATTAATCAACACTTGCCTATAAAGGATGAAATGGGCAGAAAACAAGTAGATGCACTTATTGCAAATTGTGCTAACCATGGCGTGGATCTTTTTGGTTTGGGTCATCCTTATCAAGGAATTGTACATGTTATTGGACCAGAACTTGGCCTTACACAGCCCGGCATGACTATAGTATGTGGAGATAGTCATACTTCTACACATGGTGCTTTTGGCTCCATTGCTTTTGGCATTGGCACCAGTGAAGTAGAAATGGTTTTAAGTACTCAATGTTTATTGCAAAGCAAACCAAAACTAATGCGCATTAATGTAGATGGCGCACTAAACAAAGGAGTGGTGTCAAAAGATATTGTGTTATATATCTTATCGAAAATATCAGCCAGCGGAGCCACAGGGTATGCCGTAGAGTTTGCAGGTACCACCATTCAATCACTCAGTATGGAAGCAAGAATGACCATTTGTAATATGAGCATTGAAATGGGTGGTAGATGTGGTTTAATAGCACCAGATCAAACTACATTTGACTATATAGAGGGAAGAAAATTTGCTCCGCAAAGGGATGAATGGGACAAGAAATTAATACAATGGAAACTATTATATAGTGATGCTGATGCTATGTTTGATAAAGAATATCATTTCAATGCAGCAGATATAGAACCAATGATAACTTATGGAACCAATCCGGGTATGGGCATACCAATTACTGGTGTGATTCCCACAGAAACTACTATACATCAAAATGATCACACTGGTTTGCAAAAATCACTTGCTTACATGGGTTTGCAACAAAGTAATCCTATCAAAGGTCAAAAAGTTGATTATGTATTTATAGGCAGTTGTACCAATTCAAGAATTGAAGATTTAAGAATGGTGGCCTCTTTTATAAATGGTAAACAAAAAGCACCAGATGTAGAAGTGTGGATAGTACCTGGCAGCAAACAAGTAGAAGCACAAGCAAAAGCAGAAGGGTTAGACAAAGTATTTGAAGCTGCGGGATTTATGCTTAGACAACCAGGGTGTAGTGCTTGTTTAGGTATGAATGAAGATAAAATACCTACCGGTAAATATTGCATTTCAACTTCCAATAGAAATTTTGAGGGGAGGCAAGGTGCAGGTGCCAGAACATTGCTGGCAAGCCCACTGTCTGCGGCAGCTGCAGCCATTACCGGAGTTGTAACAGATGTAAGAGAGTTGTTAAATTGAAAGTAGAAATATGGCAAAAAAATTGGAAATAATACATTCAACATTTGTTCCTCTACCCATTGAAAATGTAGATACAGATCAAATCATTCCTGCAAGATTCTTAAAAGCTACCACAAAGGATGGATTTGGAAAAAATTTATTTAGGGATTGGCGATACAATAATGACGATGAAGCCCAACCCAAAAATGACTTTGTACTAAATCAACCTATGTTCAGAGGCGAAATTTTAATAGCAGCAAAAAATTTTGGTTGCGGATCCTCAAGAGAGCATGCTGCCTGGGCTATATCAGATTATGGATTTCGTGTGGTGGTAAGTAGCTTCTTTGCTGATATATTCAAAAATAATGCGCTAAACAATGGTTTACTGCCAGTAACTGTGAGTGAGGTTTTTTTACAAAAAATATTTCAACAGAATGCTGATACAACGCTTACTGTAAACTTAGCACTACAATCCATAACCATTGATGCCACAGCAGAATCAGAAAGATTTGACATCAATAGCTATAAAAAAACTTGCCTGCTCAATGGCTATGATGATATTGATTATTTACTCAGTATAAAATCTGAAATAGAAAAATTTGAAATAGCATAACAATAATTGAAAACACAAAAAATGAATAAGCGAATTGCATTATTAAATGGAGATGGCATTGGCCCGGAAGTAACAGCACAAGCTGTAAAGGTACTCAAAGCAATAGCGGTAGCATATCAACATCAATTTATCTTTAACGAAGCATTAATAGGTGCTGCTGCAATTGATAAAACAGGTACGGCTTTACCATTGGATACAATCGATATTTGCTTAGATAGTGATGCCGTATTATTTGGGGCTGTAGGTCATCCAAAATATGATAATGATCCAGCAGCTACAGTGCGGCCAGAGCAAGGCATTTTAGGTATAAGGAAAGCCTTGCAATTATTTGCAAACATCCGCCCCATAAGCACTTACAGCACATTAGAACATTTATCGCCATTAAAACCTAAGCAATTAGAAGGAGTGGATTGTATCATTTTTCGGGAATTAACTGGAGGTATTTATTTTGGTAAAAAATATACCAATGAAGATGGCAGTTATGCTTCAGATGAATGTACTTATAGCAAAAGTGAAATTGAACGTATAGCGCATCTTGCATTTCAATATGCACAAAAAAGAAAGCAGAAATTAACCTTGGTGGACAAAGCAAATGTGTTGGACACTTCAAGACTTTGGCGCAGCACGGTGCAGGCTATTGCTTTACAATATAGCACTGTGGCTGTGGACTATATGTTTGTGGACAATGCCGCCATGCAGTTAATTCTTAATCCAAAACAATTTGATATCATCCTCACGGAAAATATGTTTGGTGATATCATCAGTGATGAAGCAAGCGTATTAGCAGGTTCTTTGGGTATGCTACCTTCTGCATCCGTTGGCAATGGCACTGCTCTGTTTGAACCCATACATGGAAGCTATCCGCAAGCTGCAGGAAAGGATATTGCAAACCCCACAGGTGCTATTTTATCAGCAGCTATGATGTTGGATCATTTCGGTATGCAAAAGGAGGCTGCCATTGTAAGAGAAGCTATAAACTGGGCATTAGAAAACAGTTTTGTTACAAAAGACATTGATCCAATAAATTTTTATTTCACTAACACTATTGGGGATCTTATTGCAGACTATGTTAGTGGCAAAATACCCGGTAGTGTAAAAAAGGAAAATATCGAGTTGAGAAAATCAACCATAATCTAATATTTGAAATTGCTTGAGTGGATTGATGTTTCAGTCAAGTAGATTTTCATTTTTTTAAAAAGCTCTTTGTTAATACAATATTTGGCGGTACATTCGCTTATAATACATCATATCTACGTTGAATAGCAGACAACATATAAGTATCATAACCATAATTATTATTGTGGTTGTCATTATTATACCTGTATGCTATGGCGGTGTTAGATTTGGTTAAAAAAGTAAAATCAACAATAGAAAGTCCGCCTCCAAAAAAGGCGGATTTTTTTTGCACCTATCGGTGAATGAATAAGAAAAATTTACATAAAATGGCATCCTATTACAATCAAGAAACTATTCTATATCTCAATGGGGATTTTGTAAAAGCATCTGAAGCTAAGATGGATTTTTATAGTCAATCTTTACACTATGGCTATAGCGTTTTTGAAGGCATTCGCTCTTATAAAACGGAAAAGGGGACTACAAAAATATTTAAAGCAGCTGAGCATTTTGATCGCTTAAAAAATTCGGCTACTGCTTTAAACATGCCCTACCACTGGGATACAGCAGGTTTAATTGATGCTACTTATGAAGTATTAAGGCTTAATCATTTGCAGGATGCTTACATACGACCTGTGGTTTATGCACCGGCCAATATGAGTTTTGTAAAAAATGATACTTCATACCTTGTAGTAGAAACATGGGAAATGCAGCCCTTTCTTGGTGACCAGTTAATCAGGGTTATGACCTCATCTTTTCAACGACCAAATCCCAAGGCATTTCATATACAAGCCAAAGCTGCCGGGCATTATGTAAATTCAATTTTAGCCAGTCAAGAAGCAAAGGCCAATGGCTTTGATGAAGCATTGCTGTTAGACAGCAATGGCTATGCCGCAGAAGCACCGGGTGCTAATTTATTTTATGAAAAAAATGGCAGACTAATAACACCTGCCTTGGGTAATATTTTACCCGGCATTACCAGAGCAGCAGTATTGTCATTATGCGAAGCATTCGGCATTCCTACGGAAGAAAAATTATTTACAGTTGATGAATTGAAAACTGCAGATGCAGCATTCTATTGTGGCACGGCTGCTGAAGTAATCGGTATCAAAAGTCTGGATGAATATGTATTTCCAACCTCATGGCAAGCAACACTTAGCAAGAAAATTCAGGACGCTTATAAAAGTTTAGTCATCGAAAAAAAAACATTAGCATAAAAAAATTGATATGAGTGAGCTAAATAAATATTCGAAACAGTTAACACAGGATGAAACTCAGCCTGCTGCTCAAGCCATGCTTTATGGTATTGGGCTAACAGAGGCAGATATGCAAAAAGCACAAGTGGGCATTTGTAGTATGGGCTATGATGGTAATACCTGCAATATGCATCTTAATGATTTGGCTAAGTTGGTAAAGAAAGGGGTTTGGGATGCAGATTTAGTTGGTTTAATTTTTAATACAATAGGCATCAGTGACGGCATAAGCAATGGTACAGATGGTATGCGCTATTCTTTGGTGAGTAGAGACTTAATAGCGGATAGTATTGAATCAGTTTGTGGTGGTTTTTATTACGATGGTTTAATAGCCCTTCCTGGCTGCGATAAAAATATGCCAGGAGCTATAATGGCTATGGGCCGCTTAAACAGGCCAGCTTTAATGATCTATGGTGGCACTATTGCAGCAGGACATTACCAAGGAGAAACACTCAATATTATTTCTGCATTTGAAGCATTAGGTCAGAAGCTTGCAGGTACCATTACCCCAAAAGATTTTAAAGAAATTGTAAAGCACAGTTGCCCCGGGGCAGGTGCTTGTGGGGGTATGTACACAGCCAATACGATGGCTAGTGCAATTGAAGCCCTGGGTATGAGCTTGCCTTATTCATCCAGCAATCCTGCAAACAGTGATCATAAAAAACAAGAATGTGCAGATGCCGGTATGGCCATCAAAATATTATTAGAAAAAGATATAAAGCCCAAAGACATCATGACAAAAATGGCATTTGAAAATGCTATTACACTTATCATGATTTTAGGTGGTAGTACCAATGCTGTATTGCATTTAATTGCAATGGCAAAAAGTGTAGATGTGGCTTTAAGTATTGATGATTTTCAACGCATCAGCAATACCACTCCTGTACTTGCAGATTTTAAACCCAGTGGAAAGCATTTAATGCAGGATCTACACAATTATGGTGGAGTGCCTGCAGTTATGAAATATTTGTTGGATAAGGGTTTACTGCATGGAGAATGTTATACCGTAACAGGAAAAACAATATCAGAAAATCTCCAAAAAATTAAACCTATAGAGTTTGAAAATCAAAAAATTATTTACCCACTTGAACAGCCTATTAAGGCTACCGGTCATTTGCAAATTTTGTATGGCAATCTGGCAGAAAAAGGAAGTGTTGCAAAAATTTCGGGAAAGGAAGGAGAGTGTTTTGAAGGCCCTGCAAGAGTGTTTGATGGTGAAAAAGACTTGGTGGAAGGTATAGCCAAGGGCATAGTTAAAAAAGGGGATGTGGTCGTCATTAGAAATGAAGGTCCAAAAGGTGCACCAGGTATGCCAGAAATGCTAAAGCCAACAAGTGCCATAACAGGTGCAGGTTTAGGAAAAGATGTTGCTCTAATTACAGATGGCCGATTCAGTGGAGGTAGTCATGGCTTTGTGGTAGGGCATATAACGCCAGAAGCTTTTGATGGGGGCCTTATAGCATTTGTAGAAAATGACGATATCATATCAATAGATGCTGTAAATAGAACGATTGATTTAAAAGTGGATAGATCGGAAGAGCGTCGTGTAGGGAAAGAGTGTCTTCGCCT
>CALAGJ010000041.1 GCA_937892395.1 uncultured Parafilimonas sp. | reverse complement strand
AGTACTCATTTACCTAAAAATCAAAATTGTTATTCGGAAAATAGTTTAAAAATTCTAACGATAATGCTCATCTTGGGAAAAAACAATGGGATTGATGGCCCCCCTTTCTATCAAATTAAATTAAACAGCACCTGTAAATTGTTTCAAAAATCTTACATCATTTTGTGAGTAAAGTCTTAAGTCATTTACTCGATATTTCAATTGGCATATTCTTTCTAAACCCATTCCAAAAGCAAAACCGGTGTATTTATTTGAATCAATTCCAAAATTCTCTAACACATTTGGATGCACCATACCACTTCCCAAAATTTCTACCCATCCTGTATGTTTGCATACACCGCAGCCATCACCGCCACATATCAAACAACTGATATCCATTTCTGCACTTGGTTCTGTAAATGGAAAGTAGCTTGGTCTAAATCGAATCTTAACATCAGCACCAAACATTTCCTTTACAAAATAATAAAGCGTTTGTTTGAGGTCTGCAAAACTTACATTTTCATTTACATACAATCCTTCTACTTGATGGAAGAAACAATGCGCCCTGGCACTGATTGTTTCATTACGATATACACGACCTGGACAGATGATTCTTATGGGTGGCTTTTGATTGGTCATTACTCTGGCTTGCACATTGCTGGTATGTGTACGAAGTAACCAATCTGGATTTTTGCTGATGTAAAAAGTATCCTGCATATCCCTAGCAGGGTGGTTTTCAGGCATATTCATAGCGCCGAAATTGTGCCAGTCATCTTCTATTTCCGGGCCTTCGGCCAATGCAAAGCCAAGTTTATTAAAAATTTTTATTACCTGATTTCTTACGATACTCAAAGGATGACGGCTACCTGCTTCCAAGGGAATACCCGGCAATGTATAATCAGTTGTATCTGCCGCAATCTGCTGTGGCTGTTGTGATGCCTTAAATTGCTCAAATCTTGACTCTGCTGCCTGTTTGAGCTCATTTAAAATTAACCCAGTATGTTTACGCTGCTCTGCAGCAATGTTTTTCATTTCGCCCATCAGGTTTTTGATGATTCCTTTGGAGCCTAAATATTTAATCCTAAATGCTTCTACAGAATCTACGGTATCGGCTACAAATGTTTCTATATCTTTTTTATATTGATCAATTTGTTCATTGATATTGCTCATGCTGCGAAGATAAGGTGTGTAAGTGGATGGTAAAATTTATCACAATCATTTCATGTTTTAGTAATTGTAGTATAATAAAAATATTTATACAAGTCTGAATGCATTTTACAAAAAATAGTGTGTGATAAATTTATTAATCATATTAAAATGTGTTCAGATAGTTCATGTAATATTGCCATCATTCAATCAATTGTTGTATGCAATCAAGAACTTTTTTAACCGTATTTATTTTTTTATTGCTGATACAAAATGCCAGTGCTCAGCTTCCTACTGTTCAATTTTTGGACAGTGGCAGGCAATGCAGTTTGCGTGGTTTATCTGTGGTGTCTGACCAGATAATATGGGCATGCGGCAGCAAAGGTACAGTGGCACGCAGTACTGATGGAGGCAATAGTTTTGAATGGATAACGGTGCCAGGATATGAGGATCGTGACTTTAGAGATGTAGAAGCATTTGATGCGAACAAAGCAATTATAATGGCGGTGGCTTCTCCGGGCATAATTTTAAAAACTAGAGATGGAGGTAAGAGTTGGATCAAAGTATTTGAAGATACAACCGCAGGTATGTTTTTAGATGCAATGGACTTTGACGATGATGGTATTAACGGAATTGTTGCCGGAGATCCATTGCCGGGTGATTCACATATATATTTTGCCATGACGCATAATCAAGGTGAAAGTTGGCAAAATGTAACGGGGAATTCTACCATGTTTGCCACGCTGGAAGGTGAAGCCCTGTTTGCCAGTAGTGGCAGCAATATTGCTTACCCAAGTGCATTGATAACAGGGGGTAAAGCATCCCGCATGTATTTCAATGGTATATTTGAATTACCCATTATACAAGGTGCTGAAAGTACAGGGGCCAATAGCATTGCCTTATCTACTGATGGTAGAAATGCAGTAATTGTGGGTGGAGATTTTTCCAATGATAAAAGTAATACAGCAAACTGTGTATTGGTACAAATGAAAAAGAGACCCATATTTTCTATACCAACCACATTGCCTTTCGGATATAGAAGTTGTGTTATTTATACCAATAAATCAAACTTGATAACTTGTGGCAGCAGTGGCGTTGATATGAGTAATGATGGTGGAAAAAATTGGGTAAACCTCAGCAGTACTTCATTCCACGTATGTGGCAAAGCAAAAAAAGGAAATACTGTTTTCTTAGCAGGCACAAGAGGAAGGATTGCAAAACTTGTCTTTTAGTTTATTTCATTTTAAGGCCTTGCAATGGGCTAACAGATGCTTAAAAAATGAGAATAGGTATATTGGGTTGTGGGCATATAGCCCGAAAAGTTGCAGCAGATCTACAATTAGTACCTGGAGCCACACTGCAAGCTGTAGGTGCCAGAAGCAAAGCGTCTGCAGATGCATTTGTACAAATTTACTCTGCTCCACATGTTCATTATAGTTATGAGTCATTGGTTCAGGATTCATCGGTAGAAGTCATTTATATTGCTACTCCTCATGCATTTCATGCAGCACATGCCATGCTCTGTTTAAATCATGGCAAACATGTGCTTTGCGAAAAATCTTTTACGATGAATACTCATCAAGCAGAGGAGGTTTTTGATTTAGCTTCTAAAAATAATTTATTTATTATGGAAGCACTATGGACAAAATTTTTACCACATTATATTGCTACAAAAAAGCTGATTGACACAAATACAATTGGCTCCATCCAACATATTAATGCAAGCTTTGGTTTCGTAGTGGACAAACCTTTAGACCAGCGATTGTGGAATCCCGCATTGGGTGGTGGCAGTTTGTTGGACATAGGCGTATATAATGTTTTTATGGTGCAGTCATTGTTGGGTATGCCTGATAATGTCCATGCTCATGCTTGTATGTCAACAACCGGCGTAGATGCGAGTTGTGCAGTCCATTTGGAATATAAAAATGGGGCAACAGCACATTTATATTCCAGTTTTACAAACTATGCCCCCATTGAAATTCAGATATTAGGAAGTAATGGACGCATACATTTAACGAGTCGATTTTATGCACCATCTTCAAGTATAGTTTTATATCCCGGCACGGATAAAACTGCCACAAACATTTCTGTTCACAAAGAATCTGGTTGGGGATATCAATACCAGCTAAGGCATGTAAAAGATTGTCTTGACAGTGGTTTAATAGAAAGCCCCATCATGAGCTGGCAAGATACCATCAACCAAATGAAAACCTTAGATACTATTCGAAGAAAAGCAGGAATTTTTTATGATGTGGATTTAGAAAAAAAATAATATTTTCAAAATCATTCTGCATGACAAGATACCGTGTTGCCATTTCCGACCAAAGCGGGACTTAAATTAGGCACATGCAGATTTAAGCCTCTTATGATTAAAAGGGAGGCAATTACTACTACAAAATAGGGCATTAGCTTCTTAAATTTTTCTCTTATGGGCAGGGTGATTAATTTACTGATGAGTAAGGCTGTAGTCAGTAAAGGTATAGTACCAATACCAAAAAATATCATAACCAATGCACCATGTAATAATGAGCCTGAAGCCAAAGCTGTGCCTGCGGCTATATAAATTAAACCACAGGGCAGCAATCCATTTATTAATCCTGCTGCAAAAAATGAAGATGTGCCGTTTGCCATTTTCATGATTTTAGAAAGCCATAAATAGGGTTTGTGTACATTGAATTTTTTTTTAATCCAAGTTGGAAATTTAGCAGATGAAAAAAATACAATAAGCATCAACACACCTGCTGCTATGGAGAGGCCTTGTTGCCAACCAAACAGACAAAATGTTCTACCAAATAAACCAAAGATGCTTCCTACAAAGGCATACATGAGTATTCTTCCGAAATGATACAGCAATATGCCACTCAATAATCTATTTCCTTTTAAAGACATAAAGGGCATAGATGCTACCAATGGGCCACACATGCCCACACAGTGTACGCTACCCAATACACCTGTGCTAAAACCGGAAATTAATATGGTCCATTCAATATTCACTATGGTATCATTAGATCTTCTTGTTGAAAATATAATAAGGCATCATTTTCCCAACTGATCCGCACTTGATAGCTGCCCATGCTAAATAATTGTATGGGAAAAAATTCGCTACCATTTTCATTGACATGCAAGTCAAATTTTGCATCTTTCCTGGCATCATCTCTCCTTAAAAATTCAATCTTGCCTGATACATTTTGCTCAAATGTTCCCATAGGAAGTTGCAGCATTATATTGTTTGTTGACAGTTTTAAAAACTTTCCATCATCAACAGCATCTAATCTTTTTGCAGCATCTATCTGCGCCTGAAAAGCAAGTTCTTTTTCATAATAATTTTCTTCAATTAAATCATTATCCTGACGCATGGCTATAAATACCATCCCTATCATTGCTACAAGAAAAATACAAATAGCAGTTAATATTTTATATCCCCAATTCATAATCATTAAATAAATGGTCCTAAAAATTTTGTGGTTACTGTTTGAATTTTGTTAGTACCGGCGTAGATACCAATTTTTATATCTATATTTCTTGTTTGAAGGGAAGCTTCGGGAAAAACAACCAATATAGAGAACTCACTGATGGCCTCTTTGTTAAGTATCAAAGATTGTCCTCCTATGATTTGCAATTCACCTCCTTTTGTTTCCAATTTTAAAACTATAGGCACATCTGTATTTGTTTTATTGATCACTTTTGCTGTAAACAGGTTGCTAATTCTCCCGCCGGGCATTTCCTGATATAACTGACCGGAAGAACGTGATATATCAGCATCAATTGTTTTGCGGGTTATCACTAAAAAACTCATAAAACAAACAAGAACAAAGAGCAAAATACTGTATGCTTTCATGCGGCCAGTAATTTGAAATTTGACCCCTGTGCTTATTTCATTTTCTGATGCATATCGAATAAGCCCTTTTGGCAATCCAACTTGCTTCATCACCTCATTGCATGCATCAATACAAACGGAGCAACTGACACAATCCATCTGTACACCATTCCTAATATCAATGCCGGTGGGGCATACCTGCACACATCGTTTGCAGTCTATACAATCCCCGATGGTACGCAACTCAGCTTTCTTCATTTTACCACGTGGCTCACCTCTCTTGTAATCATAAGCAATTTGCATGGTATCCTTATCAAACATCACACCCTGAAGCCTACCATAGGGACAAATGGTGGTACAAACTATTTCTCTAACAAATGCATATACAGAATAAAATAAAAAAGAGAAAAACAGCAACCCTGCCAGCAGTGCAATATGCTCACTGAGTGGCTCATGAATGATTTTTACAACTTCGTCCACGCCTAGTATGTATGCAAGAAAAGTATGGGCAATGAGGAAGGAAAGACAAAAGAAAATAATATGCTTAGTAGATTTTTTGATTATTTTATCTGTGTTCCATCCACCTGCATTTAGTTTACGCTGCTGACCTGGTGTACCTTCAATCCACCATTCTATTTTGCGAAATACAAACTCCATAAACACCGTTTGAGGACATGCCCAACCACAAAACAAACGGCCAAAAACAATCGTAAATAAAATAATACTGATAATAAAAGTAATCATTGCTATTGCAAAAATGAAAAAATCTTGAGGCCAGAAAATTTTACTAAAAATGATAAATTTACCTTCCACAATATTGATCATAAAAAATGGCATTCCATTTACTTTAATGAATGGCATTGTAAAAAATATGGCCAGATATATCCATGCAACCCACTGTCTTGCAGCGTAAAATTTGCCCGATGCTTTATCTACATATTGCCATTTCCTTTTTCCTCCATCAGATACTGTACTTACTGTATCTCTAAAGCTATGTGGCTGTACTAAATCTTCTTTTTGCATGGCTCTATTTATTGAATGGCTACCGCCGCAGAATCAGGCAGTGCGGTATTTACAGAATCTGATGAGGGCTTTGTATCCTCTTTAAAAATATCTCCTTGGGGTTCTTTTGGAGCAGCAGGCTTTGTACCCTTTAATGACTTTACAAAACTTGACAACTGCGCAATCTGCTTATCAGAAAAATTATCTTTCCAGGCAATCATTCCTTTATCTGGCCACCCATATTTTATTGTTTTAAAAATATCATTCATACCTCCACCATGTAGCCAATATTCATCTGTAAGGTTTGGCCCTGTAGCACCACCGCCATCGGCTATATGGCAGATAGCACAATTTTTTCCAAACAATATTTTACCGGATGCTATATCATCTGCTGCAAGCATCTGCACATTATTTTCATCTATATCATTTGCATGCACTTCTAAATAGGCGGCTTTTTCTTTCTCTGCATCCGCCATTGCAATATTGTATTCTTCAATCATCAGCGGGGCTGAATGAAAAACATGATAGCGCAATAAGTAAGAACCCGCAAAAATGATACAAACTACAAAGGCAGCCGTAAACCAACTCGGGATACCATTATCCAACTCACGAATACCATCATAGTTATGACCCGTATCTGCTACCTCTTCTTCGCCCAAGGGTTTTAGCTTCTTGAATTTTTGCTGAAGCTTATTCCATATCGTAGGCTTGGATGCTACTGGTATAGATTCATTGATTTCTTCCGGAGCATTTGCTGCTCTTATAAATCTTAAAGATGCAGAACTTAAATAAAGTATAACCAATAACTCCGTAAGGATGGTTATAAATAAAAATACCGTTGCCCAATCAATAGGAGTTGAGGGTGATGGCGTAGTGGCTGTAATGGTTGTGGCTGCATCCTGTGCCCCTGCTGAAATAGAGAGAAAAACAGCTGCAAGTAGCAGAATAATTGGAGTAATACCAGACTGCTTTTTATTCTTACTATCGTGATAAATTTTTACCGCTGCCATAAATGCTCTTCCCATTATATACAATGGCACTAATAGTATAATAGAAATACTGAGTAGAAATATTTGTGTACCGCTCAAATCTGTAGTAGCAGGCGCCTGTGCATGAGCTGAAAAACTACAGACATAAAAAACAACAATTGTTGCAACTATTTCTTTGATATGCTTAAACATGATTTTTTAGTTTTATTTTTCATTAAAAGGAATTTGTTTCATGCTAGAAATATCAGCTTTACTTATGGAATACACCCATACCGAAACACTTATAAAAAAAATAACGAATATTGACAGTGATATAATTGGATAGATGCTTACATCAGTAATTTGTGTGAGATATATTGAAAAACTCATAGTATTATGATTAAAATTTTATTTGGAAGTGGTTTCTATTTTAATGTCTTTTCCTAAACGTTGCAGATAAGCAATGAGGGCAATAATTTCTTTCTTATCTGAAATTTTTATTTTGCCATTACTCTCTGTTACCAGATTATTCTTGATCTGGATTGCTTGTGTACGTAAGTCTTTATTTGCAATGGCTTCATAGTTTTCTTCGTACGGCACACCCAGCTTTCGCATAGCATGTATTTTTGAAATGGTACCTGTTGTGTCTAATTCGTCATCATATAAATGCGGATAATGTGGCATAATAGATCCTTCAATAAATTCTGCTGGATTAATCATGTGGTTAAAATGCCAGAGGTCATTATATTTTCCGCCAAGCCTTGCAAGGTCCGGTCCTGTTCTTTTACTACCCCATTGAAAAGGGTGATCATACACAAACTCCCCTGCCTTCGAATACTCACCATACCTTGTAACTTCATATCTAAATGGTCTGATCATTTGAGAATGACAGTTATAACAACCTTCTCTAATATATATATCCCTACCCTGCAGCTCTAGTGGGGTATATGGTTTTACACTTGCAATAGTGGGCACATTACTTTTTACTAAGAAAGTGGGAACTAATTCTATAAGCCCACCAATACCCACTACTATCAAACTCAATACTAACAACAAGATGGGCTTTCTTTCTATAAGACTATGCCAGATTGAATTTGTGGGGGCTTTATATGCTTTTGCCAAAGCTGGTGCAGTGGCTACTTCATCCGCTATAAAAGAACCGGAGCGGGCTGTTTTAACCAAATTATAGATCATCACAAATACACCTACTAAGTAAATGGTACCACCCACAGCACGAATGATGTAAAATGGAATAGTAGTATTCACCACATCAATAAACTGATATTGCAATTGACCCTCCGGAGTAAATGCCTTCATCATAAAATAGGATCTGAATGCATCCCAGTACATAGGTATTGCGTATAAGATAATACCCAATGTACCCAACCAGAAATGATTAGCAGCTAGCTTGCGGCTATAAAGCTTTGCATTAAATAGTTTTGGTATAAGCCAATACATCATACCAAAGGTTAAAAAGCCATTCCAACCTAAAGCACCTACGTGTACGTGTGCAATGGTCCAATCACTATAATGCGAAATAGCATTTACATTTTTTAGTGACAACATAGGTCCTTCAAAAGTGCTCATACCATAGCAGGTAAGTGCTACCACAAAAAATTTCAAAACAGGATCTTCTCTTACTTTATCCCATGCGCCTCTCATGGTAAATAATCCATTGAGCATACCACCCCAACTTGGTAGTATCAGCATTACAGAAAAAGCAGTACCCAATGATTGTGCCCAGTCTGGCAATGCAGTATATAACAGATGATGTGGCCCCGCCCATATATATAAGAAAATTAAACTCCAAAAATGTATAATGCTTAATCGATATGAATATACAGGACGCTCCACCGCTTTGGGCAGAAAATAATACATCAAACCCAAATAAGGTGTGGTTAAAAAGAAGGCAACAGCATTATGTCCATACCACCATTGCACTAAGGCATCTTGCACACCTGCATACCAACTGTAGCTCTTTAAAAATGACACAGGCATTTCAAAAGAGTTTACAATATGTAGCATGGCTACCGTAACCCAGGAAGCAATAAAAAACCAAATGGCTACATACAAATGACGCTCCCTTCGGGTAAGTATTGTGCCAAACATATTTACTCCAAAAATTACCCATACCACTGTAATTAATATATCTATAGGCCATTCCAACTCTGCATATTCTTTGCCTGTTGTATAGCCCAACATCAGCGTAACTGCGGCACAGACAATAATAAATTGCCATCCCCAAAAATGCAATTTACTCAATGCCTTACTCCACATTGGTGCTTTTAGCAAACGGGGCAAAGCATAGTAAACAGCCGTAAAAATTCCATTACCTACAAAAGCAAAGATTACTGCATTGGTGTGCACGGGTCTTAGTCTTCCAAAGCTTAAGTATGGAAAATAATCACTAAAGTTGAGTAAGGGAAATGCCAACTCAAAAGCTATGATAACCCCAAGCAACATGCCCACTGCACCCCAAAAAACACAAGCAATGGCAAAGAGTTTGGGTATTTTGTTGTCATAATAAAAAGTTTCTGATTGCATATACTTATTGTTTTACGTTTTTATTGTTTAATGAATCGAAAAGGATGCGTTGTGCAGGAGTAATATTGTCCTCATACTGACCATCTTTTACACTCCAGAAAAAGGCACATAAAAAACCGCCAGATATCAATATACTGATGCTGAGTAAGATGATGATAACCGTCATAAGGCATTTGTTTTTAATTGTAATTGATGTGCTTTTATCAATACCGAATAGTAGGTAAAGCCAATAATGGTGAGGGAACTCAATGGCATGAGTACAGCAGCTATCAGTGGTGATAAAATGCCTTGTAATGCAAACCATAAGCCTACTACATTATACATGCTACTAATTACAAAACTTATCCAAATAATTTTTCTTCCTCCTTGTATAAAATCGATATATCTGTGTAAATTGGTAAGAACTTTGGCATCTAAAATTGCATCGCAAGCCGGTGTGAATAAGCTATTCTTTTCACAAATAGAAATGCCTACGGTACTCTCTCTAAGGGCGCCTGCATCATTAAGTCCATCACCCACATACAACACTCTACTATTGTTTGCTTGCATTTGTTTTACAATGCTCAATTTATCAATTGGAGATGCGTTAAAATGATATTCAGCCGCTTCACCAAAGATTTGTTTTAGGTGTGGTGCCTCTGCATTATTATCACCTGAGATAATAGCCAAGCTATACATTTCACGAAGTGAACTAATAAAAGATTCCAGTTTATTTCTATATTGTTGCTTTACTACATAATATCCATAATAAACGCCATCTATAGAAATATGCACTTGTGCAGTTGTGGCATGATCTGGCGATTGATCTAAGAATGATGCATTTCCTGCCTTGTAATATATTTCATTTACCCATCCTTCCACACCCGCACCATCCTCCACTTTAAAATGATTAACCGATTCAATATTTTTGATGTTTAAATAACCAGCAATGGCTACGCTAAGTGGATGCCCGGTTTGAGCTAACAGTGAAGCTATTGCAGGCAAATGATTTGGCAAAATAGGTTGACCAACATAATGTACATCAGCTCGTTCGGAAGATGTAAGTGTGCCTGTTTTATCAAACACAATGGTATTAATGTGTAATAAGCTATTGAGCACAGTTTTGCTACGCAGATAGCATCCGTTTATACCAAGTATTCCTAAAATATTACCATTTGTAAAATGCTCGGAAAGCAATAAGGCACAAGGGCAAGCCACTATCAATACAGTTGTAAAAGCATTCCAAAGTTTAATAGTATCATTATGTAAATACCAATAGGCTGCTGCTAGAAAGGCAAGCATTAGAACAGTATATGTAAAATACATTGCTACCCTATTTAAAGCAGTATCAACAGAATGTTTTGTTGTTTTAAAAACATCGTCTGACCACAGTGAAGTAAGATAACTTTGAGACACCGGTTTTTCTACATGAATAGTGATAATACCCTGCAATTGCTTGCCACCCGCATATAAAATGCCACCCTTTTTTACAGGAACAGGTGTACCCTCACCAGTTACAAAACTGTAATCAATGAGTGCTACACCTTCTACAAGCAATGAATCGCAGGGAATGATTTCTCCGTGTTTTATTTCAATCAAATCCTGAATGGCAATTTCTTTAATCGGTTTGAATATTCTCTTCGAGCCATTGACAACAGTAGCTACCATGGGAAAAAAGGAATGAAAATCTCTATTAAAATTGATACTACGAGCCGTATTATTTTGCACCCACTTGCCACAAAGCATAAAAAAAACGATGCCACTCAAACTATCAAAATATCCATTGCTATGGAGCAAGAACACTTCATATAAACTTCTTATAAAAGTGATCATCAATGCCAATGCTACAGGCAGCTCAACATTTAAGACTCCCACACGCAATCCTTTATAAGCTGCAACGAAAAATTCAGTAGCACAATAAAAAATAACTGGCAGGCTCAGCAGCAGTGCAACCCACTTAAAATATAATGCCAGTGAGGGTTCTACAACTCCAGCACCTACAAGATATTCTGGAAAACTGAGCATCATAATATTGATGAAGCAGAAACCCGCCACACCAATTTTTAAAACAATATTTCTGGATTTTTTCCCTTGTAAATCTTCATCTTCCGTTCCAAAATTTAGTACCGGCTCATACCCTACTGCCATCAAAGTTTTTACTACGAAACTGATTGATGTACTATCGTTGTCAAAAACGATATATATTGTTTTGTTTTGAAAATTAACTCTGGCTGAAATAACTCCTTCTATCAAATCAGGCAAATGCTCCAGCAGCCAAATACAACTGATACAATGCATGTCAGGAATTTGTAACGCAATATGCATTTCAGATCCTTTTTCATATTTTACCAGATGACGTTTTACTGTTTCAGTATCTAAATATTCATAAGAAGCAGTTACGGATTGCTCATTAGTCTTAACACCCGGTTGATTTGTAAAATCATAGTATGTACACAATTGCTTAGACTCCAATATTTCATATACGGTTTTACATCCGCTGCAGCAGAAGGCTTTATGATCATAGTGCAATGCATCATCCCCACATGTGGTGCCACAGTGAAAGCAGACCTTTTTAATATGTGATTGTTGCTGAACCATGAACTGTTTGTTTATATTATATGATATTATAATATTAATACCTTTTTATCTTTATTTATTGCAAAAAATTTTAAACATTTTTCAAAAAGGAAGATCCTGCTTCCAGTTTTTTATTAAAGTCACCAATGGTATTGGATTCAATCATTTTTATCAGATTCTTTTTGATGGCTCTAAATTCGTTATGAACCGGGCAGGGTGTAGATTCACTACATGATTTCAAGCCCAATACACAATCTGTATAGATACCATTGCCATCTGTGGCTTTTACAATATCAGCAAGACTTGTTTTAAGATTATCTTCATTGAGAAAAAAACCGCCATTAGGTCCTTTATAAGAATTGACTAATTTCTTTCTGCTTAGGTCCTGCAAAATTTTAGCGATAAAATGCTCTGGTGCCGAAGTGCTTTTAGCAATCTCCTTTATGCCAACACGTTCTCCATTTTTAGATTTTTGTGCCACATAAATCATGGCTTTAATAGCATATTCGCAAGATTTTGAAAACATCGTTACAACTTATGATGCAAAGATAGTATCTAATAAATGAATAAAAAGATTTTTTTATCTTTTATTTATCCACAATAAAAAGATTTTATTTGGCTAATAAATTTTTTGCCACTTCGTGGAATGAAGAATCGTAAAATAATTGAAAGAAAATAGGTTAGAATTTTCAGAAAATGGGTTAAACCACTATTAGCACAAAAGAAAAGATACTCCTCTCCTACTTATACTCACTTCTTTTAAACAGTACTGTCATTATATCAAAAACATAAACAGTAAAACACAAACAAACAGAAGATATGTAATTTAAAAAAACAAAGGATTTGGATTGAATCAAAAATTAATCAGTTTCTACATTAAATTAACTTGCCATCCTAAAATTAGCATTAATTTGAACTTATTAAATTTAACCGAATCCCCTATTTTCACGGCCGAAAATTTTACTATGTATAAGTTAGCATCTACACTTTTTATCTTTTTTTGTATTAATTTTTTTTTAAATGCTCAGCCACCCAATGGACTTCATTGAGATCGGAAGAGCACACGTCTGAACTCCAGTCA
>CALAGJ010000040.1 GCA_937892395.1 uncultured Parafilimonas sp. | reverse complement strand
AAATATGTTGACTTTTCTCTCTGTAATGAATTATACAATTTAAGCAATGCATCAATTCTTTATCTGGGCAGGAATGTTATGCTATCAGATGAAAATATTGGGTGTGGGATTACGAATGTATCTTTTATTCTATCCTGGCATTCGTGCATTTCGCTGCGCTTCATTTGAAACGGAAGGCCCGGAGCGCAGCGAGGACTTGTAGAGTACAGTCCGACCCGCAGGGTCACTCCCAAAAAAAATCTCCGTATTTATTCTTTGCACAATCGCATCTTTTGTGCCTCCAAAAAATGGGGGCCACAAGAGGATGCCCCCAATCTTTATAATACGAAAACGTTTTATTCTTCTTCTTTTAAATTTTTATTGTAGTCTTCGGTTAGTTTTTTCTGTAGCTCGTATGGCACTGCTGCATAGTCATAAAAGCTGCTTCTAAACCGGGCCCGCCCCTGTGTAAGGCTTCGGAGGCTGGAGGAGTATCCTTCCATTTCTGACTGTGGTACTTTGGCAGTTATTTTTTGAAAATGGCCTTCTGCATCTATGCCTTCTACCACAGCTCTGCGGGTTTGTAAATCGCCCATTACTCCACCGGTTACTTCATCCGGGCACAATACTTCTACCAGATTGATGGGCTCCAGCAGCTGTGGGTCTGCCTGCTGAAATGCTTGTCTAAATGCCTGCAATCCTGCTATTTTAAAAGATATATCATTGCTATCTACAGGATGCATTTTTCCATCAAATACAGATACCCTCACATCTCTTACATAGCTACCGGTTAGTGGACCGTTGTGCATTTTTTCCATTACTCCTTTTAATATGCTGGGCAAAAAACGGAGGTCGATGGCGCCACCTACTATGCAGTTGTAAAATACGAGGTTGCCTCCCCAATCTAAATGATGCGTTTCTCGGCCACGCACATTGAGGCCATGTGGCTCGGCCATACCTTCATGATGTGGCTCTATGCGCATCCACACTTCGCCAAACTGACCGGATCCACCACTTTGTTTTTTGTGTCTGTAATTGCTCTCAGCCATTTTGCGTATGGTTTCTCGATAGGGTATGCGGGGTTTTTCAAATCGAATATCTAATTTATGGATATGCTCAATTTTCCACTTGGCCACTGCAAGATGCATATCTCCCTGACAGTGTATGAGCGTTTGATGCAGCTCCTGCGAGTGTTCTACAATCAATGTGGCATCTTCCTCTTTTAACTGGTGTAGTGCATTGGATAGTTTTTCTTCTTCTCCTTTTTTTGTACTTTCTACTGCCACCGTCATATTGCTGGGTGGAAAAACAATGGGCGGCAGGTTAAGATTTTTTCCTTTTATATGTAGTGTATTATTGACATGCGTATTTTTTAATTTGAGTGTGGCACCTATATCTCCGGCTTCTAATTCATGCACATTTGTACGCTTATTGCCCTCTACCAAAAAAAGTTGGTTTATTTTTTCAGTAGCGTTTGTATTTTCATTTTCCAGCTCCATGCCTGTTTTTATGGTACCACTCATTACCTTAAAAAAAGATAAATCTCCTACATGCGGTTCGGTTACCGTTTTATAAATAAAAATACAGGCCGGGCCTTTGGCATCGCAGGGTAAGGAGGCACCATTTATGGTTTTTGCAGCTGGCATTTCATTAGCACTTGGGCATACATTATCTATAAAACCCATTAGCCTGCCACTACCCATATTTTTGTCTGCACTCATGCAAAACAGTGGAAATATATCGTGCTGAATCATGGCTTTTTTTAAACCCATTTTCATATCGTCTTCATCCAATTCGCCTTGGTCAAAATATTTTTCCATCAGGCTTTCATCATTGCTTGCAATAGCTTCTATCAGCTCTTTGTGTAGGGTGTCTGCTTTTTCTTTTTCATCATCGGGTATAGGTATTTTTTCCGGCTTGCCGCCACTGTCTTTAAAACGATACATGGTCATGCGGAGCACATCAATAATTTCGTGGAAAGCAGCCCCCTGCTGGCGCGGATATTGTACTACAGTAACCTTTGTGCCAAAGTGATTTTTTGCTTCTGCCACAGTTCTGTCAAAATCACTGTCCGCATCATCCACTTTGTTTACAGCAAATAGCATTGGTGTTTTAAATGATTCGGTATATTCCCAAATCATATCGGTACTTACTTCCACACCCATTGTGGCATTTAACAGCATTACGCCAGTATCTGCCACACGCAGTGCGCTGATGACTTCTCCGGTAAAATCATCATATCCCGGTGTGTCTATGATATTGATTTTATATCCTCGCCATTTTACATGCAGTAGTTTGCTAAATATACTATTGCCACGTTCTTGCTCCAACGGATGATAATCTCCTGTTGTATTATTTTCTGATATTTTTCCCCTTCGGGTAATGAGGCCCGCTTCAAAAAGCATAGCTTCCGATAGTGAGGTTTTACCGCATCCTGCATGACCCAGCAAAACAATATTTTTTACATGTGAAGTATCAAATTCTGACATATCAATCGTTTAAAAATGTAAAGAGAATTAGCAGCATCAGTGTGTAAGTGATGCAGTATTTTCAGCACGACCCATCATCATAAAATGATGCCATAGGAGGTTTTCATAAAAGTAAGGGGTTGGAGTGGTGCTTAGTTTTTTACACCCGCCACAAATACATGTAGCTCCTGCCTCAATGCAGTTAAATCATTCGATAAATGCAAGTAATCGTTTTGTAAATTGGTGTGCTGCTGCAGCTGTTCATCCACTATGGAGGACTGTTGTTTTTGAAGCTGCGCATCGTAGGATTTTACGGCCTGCTTTAAATCGTGAATATTGATGAGTTGAATATGTAGTTGGTTTTGATAATGTTCTAAGGATTCTTGTTGTTTTTTGGAGAGGCTGTGGTTTACGGATTTCTGCAATTCTTGTTGCATCAATTTAAATTCATCGCGGAATGCATGTAGTTGATCTCTCCATACATTACATTCCTGTGTAAGCTGTGGCATGTCTGCTTGAACCATTGTAATAAATTTTTATTGTGAAGAATATTACCGACAAAAAGTCGGCTTGCAAACCGAACTAAAAGTAGGGTCTTTTGGTTGTATTTACCAAAAATATTTTTTTTGATTGATTTTTATATAAACCAAAATTGAAATGGCTCATATACTCATTACCGGAGGTACAGGATTAATAGGAAAAACATTAACTGCTTTGTTGATTAAAAACAACCACACCGTTACAGTACTAACCAGAAATAAAGCAACCTTTTCTAACAATAGTTCATTGACTTATGCCACATGGCATGTTGACAGCAAACAAATAGATATTGAAGCCATAAAACGGGCAGATTATATTGTACACCTTGCCGGTGCCGGTGTGGCAGATCAAAGATGGTCCAAAGCACGCAAACAAGAAATTATAGACAGCAGAATAGATAGTAGTGAGCTGCTGGTGCATGCACTCAGAAAATACCCAAATCAAGTAAAAGCTGTTATCAGTTCATCCGCCATAGGATGGTATGGTGCTGATACTCCAGACTCGCAGATCAATGGATTTACAGAAACCGCACCGGCAGACGATGCCTTCCTTGGTGACACTTGCAGGGCTTGGGAATCAAGCATCAGTCCGGTAAAAGATTTAGGCAAAAGGTTGGTCATACTCCGCACGGGTATTGTACTGAGTAAACTTGGCGGAGCTTATGCAGAATTTGTAAAACCCATAAAAGCCGGTATGGCAGCCATACTGGGCAATGGCAATCAAGTAATAAGCTGGATACATATTGATGATATCTGCCGCATGTTTTTGTATGCCATTGAACATACAAGTATGCACGGCGTGTATAATGCTGTAGCTCCAAATCCTGTAACTAACAAAGTGCTTACGCTGAGTATAGCAAAAAAAATGAAAGGACGTTTTTTCTTACCGGTGCATATGCCATCATTTGTATTAAAATTGGTAATGGGAGAAATGAGTGTAGAGGTATTAAAAAGTGCCACCGTATCCTCAAAAAAAATTGAAGCTGCTGGCTTTAGTTTTTCTTATCCCACTATTGATTCGGCTTTGGGGGCATTGGAAAGCAATGCTGATTAATTTGGTATGTGTGGTTTGGGTTTACATTCGTTTGCTCCAAAGATTAATAAAATTTTTAGAATTATGTATGTCATTCGCAAATGCATTTTAGCTGGGTATAAAGTTGTGGTTGTTAATGCATTAATTGATCAATTAATAAATTAAAAATTGCGTGCCTTCTGTTTCGATTATTGAACCTGAACTTATATTCATTCAAATATTTTGGT